>JBLMYN010000327.1:0-3627 GCA_050258305.1 Actinomycetota bacterium | reverse complement strand
AGAATCCCACGGTTACTTGTGTCTGCTCCAACTCCGAGGGCCCAGTTTCTTATACATGCGGCTCCAGAATGAAGGCCGCTTACGGTCAGTGGGCTCGTCTTCAGTCAAGCGAAAAGTGGCTGAGAAACTCTGGAGACCGCTCTTGCCTTCGCTAACGGTAACTTCATCGGCATCCGCCAGAAATTCCTCAAATTCCTTTGCGCATGCCTGTTCTGCCTCCGCGCGCTCGCGCTGATCGCCTGGAGAGAGTTCGAGACGCTGAAATATTGCCCAGCTCGGCGCGGCTGAGCGTACGCTGTCCCAGAACTGCTGATCGTCTTCAGAGAGTATTTCCCGGTCCCATATTTTCATCCTGAGGGCAAAAACACGAAGGACTTCCTCGCGATCTGCCTCCGGAACCCTGACCAGTTCCCACATTGGCGGCATCTCGTCGTCCCAATAGATGCTGCCCAGCGGCAGAATACAGACCAGGCGCTTGGCGTCAGCTCGATAGGTAAGCGTGGACAAGTACGCGAGTGTATTTGGGCTAAGCATTCGTACGGGTTTCTCCGCGCCTCCATGGTTAAAAACAGATTTTGAACCACGAAGGTCACAAAGGAGCAAAAAGAAGAAGCACAAAGTAAGAATAAGGCAGGTCATTGCAGGAGAGAAACAAACGGCGCTGTCTGAGATTCGCTGCAATGAGACTGCGTCGTCCATCCGCGTGCATCCGCGCAAATCCGCGGTAAGGCTGTCTTGCGATCAGCGCGGATCAGTAAGATCAGTGTCGATCGGCGGCAAGGGTTAAACCACGCCGGCTTCCTGAGGACGCTGGCCGGGGTTGCTCTTGGGCTGCTCTGGGCTGGCGGCTGGAGGACGGGCCGCTTTGGCGGCGGCCTCCGCAGCCGCTTTCTCGTCAAGGATGCGGGTTTGCTGGTAGGTGTACGAGATGCGATGGATGATGGTGACGGTCGAGAGCACCGCGAGGATCCAGAGAACGGGCGCCATCGCGCCCCAGCGGGCAAACAACGCGCCAATGATCACAAGCACAATGCGCTCCGGCCGCTCCATGAACCCGACCTTGCACGAGCCGATCAGCGATTCGGCACGCGCGCGCGTGTAGCTCACCATGACGGAGCTCACCATCACGATGGCGACAAGAATGAGATAGAAGAACCGGTTGGCGCGAGCGTAGTAAACCAGCAATCCGAAGAAGAGCGCCACGTCACTGTAGCGATCGATGACGGAATCAAAGAAGCTGCCGAAGGTGGTGACCTGGTTGGTGGCGCGGGCTACGCGGCCATCCACCATGTCAAAGATGCCAGCGCCGATAATGACCAGGCCGGCGTAAAGGAACATGCGCTGGTAGTTTCCGGCATTGGCGTAACCGAACAGGATGGCCGCGATGATGTTGATCACCAGGCCCATGAAGGTGAGGACGTTGGGAGAAATCTTGGTCAGCGCCAGCCCGCGAACAATCGCGTGCAGCAGCACTCTGCAGGCCCGTCCGAAAGCACCTGTCCAGGTCATTGCGCCTCGTCGTGGATAGTGGTTAGTTGCAGTATCTCCATTTCACGTTTGCCGTTCGGAGTCACCACAACAGCGGTATCGCCAACCTTCTTGCCCATGAGCGCCTTACCAATGGGAGATGTGGTGGAGATCAGGCCCTTCGCCACGTCCGACTCCTCGCTCGTAACCAGCTTGTACTCCAGTTCCTCTTCTTTCGTATTGTCAAAGACGCGGATACGCGAGCCAAAAGCAACCTTGTCCTTGGGGATGTTGGCCAGGTTCACCAGCGCCAGTTCGCTCATGCGCCTTTTGAGCTGCCCGAGGCGCGCGTTGACGTAATCCTGGCGCTGCTTGGCCATGTGATACTCGGCGTTCTCGCTCAGATCGCCCATGGCCACGGCCTTCTTGATCTCCTTGGGAAGCTCATGCGCCAACTCATGTTCCAGCGCGCGGATTTCTTCCTCCAGTTTCCTTTTGATATGTTCTGGCATGCGCGGAAGAAATCCTCCTCTGCCGGCTCCCGGCGGTGTGGTTGAAAAAGCCATTATAAACCGCTGAGGGCAAACGTGTTAACCACGGGGGAAAAGAATGCTGCCACGCCATGGAAAGCGGGCCCCGCAGTGCGCCTGTGGAAATTTGCGAAAAGGTCAATGAAGGTTTATAATGGCTTATGTCTGGTCGTTCCCCCGCAGATAGTTCCCATCTAGGTGTTTCATGAATGGTAATCTAGCGTTTCAAATCGGCGACAAAGTTGTTTATCCTAATCACGGCGTCGGCGTAATTGAACAGATCAGCAGCCGCACAATAGGGCCCAACGTTCAGAAGTTTTACCTCCTTAAGATCAAAGCCAGCAGCTTAAAAGTTGAAGTCCCGTTCAATAACGTGGATGTCGTTGGCCTTCGCCCTGTTGTGAAAAATGGCGAGGTCAACAAGATCCTCAGCTTCCTCATGGACGGCAAATGCGACAACCACCAGGACTGGAAATACCGCTTCAAAGAAAATTCTGACAAAATGCGCACCGGCTCGCTCCTGGAAGTGGCTATCGTATTGAAAAGCCTGCTCTTGCTGGCCAAGGAAAAGGCGCTCTCATTCCGCGAAAAAAAGATGCTGGATCGCGCCCGTTACCTGCTCGTAACCGAGTTGGCCATGGTCAAAAACTCTGAAGAGCCGGAAATCGAAGACATGCTCAATAAGGCCCTGGCCAAGAGCAAGCTCAAGTTCCCGGAAGTTACGGCCGACGCCTAATAATTCTGTCGCTTCGCTCCACACCGCTTAGAGAGCATTGAACCTGGCTGAGTGCCTGAAGGCTGCTTGAACAGCGGCCTCGGCGCGCAAGTCGGCCTCAGCCTTTCTCTCGTTAACCGTCCTGTTCTCTGTCGCTTCGCTCCAAACCGCCTGAGAAGATCCATCGGCGCGAGCTGATCAATGTTGTTGCTCCCTCCGGCGTTTTTCCTTCGTCCAATCAGGCATGCACACCATCAACCTTGCCGAAAAGTTTGCGAAATTCAGCGAATACTACAGCCCGAAAGTCGTCGGCCAGCTCAATGACTTCCAGGTAAAGCTGGTCAAGCTCAAAGGCGACTTCATCTGGCATCACCACGATGCGGAAGACGAGCTGTTCCTGGTTGTCCAGGGCGAGCTTCGCATGAAGCTCCGGAAAGAGGACGGACGGGAATACGAAGAGAGAATTCGCCCCGGAGAATTCATCATCGTTCCCCACGGTACTGAGCATCTGCCCTACGCGCCGGAGGAGACGCACATCCTGCTGCTGGAGCCCGCCACAACTCTGAACACCGGCAACGTGCGGAACGAACGCACCGTGGCAAACCTTGAAAGGCTTTAATGTCCCGTCTTGCCGTCGAGCAGGTCAATGATGTGGCCCAGCAGATTGACCACGGCGGCAAGTGATTCCGTCGCTCCGGCGGGGCTTCCGGGCAGGTTCAGGATCAGCGTTTTCCCGCGGATTCCGCAGAGCCCGCGGCTCAGCGCGGCATAGGGAGTCTTCTTCATGCCTTCAGCCCGCATGCGTTCGGGGATGCCGGCAATTTCGCGCTCAACCACAGGGCGCGTCGCTTCGGGAGTGACATCGCGTGCGGCCACGCCCGTGCCGCCGGTGGTGACCACAAGGCGGGTGAGTTC
>JBLMYN010000326.1:0-14237 GCA_050258305.1 Actinomycetota bacterium | reverse complement strand
GGTCGTACGCGTAGGCGGGCGTCGTCACCACCGGCTGCTTGTCGAAGTTGAACGTGGGCGGCGGCGACGAGGTCGTCCACTCCAGGCCCACCGCACCCCACGGGTTGTCCCCCGCGATTTGGCCGTACTTCAGCGACCAGAGCAGGTAGATCCCGGGCAGCAGGTAGCCGATCCCGAGGATCGAGGCCCCGGCGGTGGACAGGACGTTCAGCGCCTGGAACTCCGGCGGATACGCGTGGTAGCGCCGCGGCATTCCCAGGTAACCCAGGATGAATTGCGGAAAGAAGGTCAGGTTGAATCCGATAAAGGTAATGATCGCAGCCAGCTTGGCCGGCGCCTCGGGATACATTCTTCCGGTTATTTTGGGCCACCAGAAGTGGAGCCCCCCGAGATATGCGGTGACCATGCCTCCCACCATGACGTAATGGAAATGTGCGATCACAAAATACGTGTCGTGGATATGAACATCCATGCCCAGAGCGGCCAGCATGATCCCGGTCAGGCCGCCAATCGTGAAGAGGCCGATGAAGCCCAGCGCGTATAGCATCGGCGTATCCAGGCTGATGGAGCCCTTGTACATCGTTGCCGTCCAGTTAAATACCTTGACGGCCGAGGGGATGGCCACGGCCATGCTCAGCAGCGAGAACACCATGGCGGAGTACTGCGAGATTCCGGCTACAAACATGTGGTGCGCCCAGACGAGAAAACCGAACACCGCGATTGCAATGCTGGAGAACGCCACAAAGGAATAGCCGAAGACGCGCTTGCGGGAGAAGCAGGTGATCAGCTCACTGATTACGCCCATGCCCGGGAGGATCATGATATAGACCGCCGGGTGGGAGTAGAACCAGAACATGTGCTGGAACAGCACGGGATCGCCGCCGAATTTTGGATCGAATACCCCGATGTGGAATGTGCGCTCCATGGCGAGGAGGATCAGGGTGATAGCCAGCACCGGCGTGGCCAGCACCATGATCAGGCTGGTGGCGTAGTTCGACCACACGAACAGGGGCAATCTGCCCCAGGTGAGTCCCGGCGCGCGCATTCGGTGGACGGTGACGATGAAATTGAGTCCGGTAAAGATGGAAGAGAACCCGGCAAAGATGATGCCCACCGCCATCAGGGCCACATGCGTGCGCAGAAAGCCGCTGCTGAGCGGCGTGTAGAAGGTCCAGCCCGTATCGACGCCGCCGCTGACCATGGTCGCGAGCGAGAAGAAAGCCGCAGCAATGTAGATATACCAGCTCAGCAGATTGATTTTCGGAAACGCCAGGTCTTTCGCGCCCACCATCATGGGCAGGACGAAATTGCCCAGGGTTGCCGGAATCGACGGCACCAGGAAGAAGAACACCATATTGATGCCGTGCATGCTGAACAGCTTGTTGTAGGTATCCGACGTGAACAGGTCACCCTGCGGGGTAAGCAGTTCCAGGCGGATCAGCGCCGCGAAAAGGCCGCCAATGAAGAAAAAGAACGTGATTGAGACCAGATACAGAATGGCAATCCGTTTATGGTCCTTCGTCAGCAGCCATGACCTGATTCCGTAATTGTCGTTCAGGTAGTGTTTGGCCGGCATCATCGGCTTGATTGCGGTTGTTGCGGTACTCATGGTTTTTTCCCGGAGGGTGCGGGCTGGCCACCCTGTTGTAACTCTTGCTGAATCTGTGGCACTTCATTGTCGCGAATCTGCGTCGGTGTGCTGCGGTTGTTCAGAGGCGCGGATTCCTGCGTTCCCATGTGCTTGATGTACTCGGTGATCTGAATCAGCCCATCCTCGCTGACCACGCCCTGGAACGTGGGCATGATGGGCTGGAAACCCTGCACGATTTTGGCGTTGGGATGCAGGATCGATTCGCGGATATAGTTATCGTCGGCAATGACCACCCGGTTGTCGCTCAAGCGTACCGGACGGCCGTACAGCCCCTGAAGATTGGGGCCGCGGGCGCCGGAATCAGGCCGGTGGCACGTGGTGCAGCCAAATTCCTGAAACAGCTTTTCACCCATCGACGCCAGTGACCCTTCCGCCTTGCCGCTGGCCAGCCATTCCTCATAATCGTCCGGCTTCATGGCAATGACCTCGCCAATCATGGCGGAGTGGTTGGTCCCGCAGTACTGCGAACAGAAAAGATGATAGGCGCCCGGCTTGGTGGCCTGGAACCAGGAAGTAACGTAGCGGTTCGGAAGCACGTCCTGCTTGACGCGGAACGCCGGCACAAAAAAGTCGTGGATCACGTCCTGGGAAATCAGGGTCACCTTCACCGGTCGCCCGATGGGGACGTGCAGCGTATTGATTTCACGCTGGCCGCCGGAATGTTGAAATTTCCACATCCACTGTTTCCCCACGCCGTAGATTTCCAGCGCATTCCTCGGCGGATTTTCAATCCTGTAGTACAACCAGGCGCCCCAGACAAAAATGCAAAGCGTGATGCCCAGCGGAATGACCGTCCAGACAATTTCCAGGAGCGTGGAGCCGTGGATCTGCTCGGCTTCGCGGTCCGGGCGTCTTCTGTACTTGATGATAAAGAACAGAATCAGCAGGGCGATGAGCAGGGAGAAAAACGTGGTGATGAGCACCAGGAAAAGGTAGAACGCATCCACCTGTCCTGCGACGGTTGAGGCCTGCTCCGGAAACAACGGAAAATGAAATTGCATCTATTCGGCTGTCCTAAGTCAATCTGTTCTGTTTGGCGGCCAGGTAGTCGCGGCGGAACATGACCGCCATGAACCCGCCCAATGCCAGCACTGTCGCCAGGGCGCTCAGTCGTAAAATTCTGAATACCAATGCGCCGTATTTGCCCCGCGCCGGATCGTACTCGTAGCAGTAAAGGATCACTTTATCCACGATGTTCCCGATCTTGCCCTGGGAGGATTGAATGATTCCCAGTTGAATATCGCGGGGAGCGTATTCGATTCCGTAGTAATACTGTGCCAGCTTTCCATCCGGCGTCAGCAGCATGATTCCGCTGGCATGGGCAAACTGCTGGATCTGCGGGTCCCAGGCAAAATGGAATCCCACCGCATTGGTCAGGGCATCAATCTGGTCTTTTCTGCCGGTCAGAAAATGCCAGCCCTGTTCTGCGCCCGGCCGCCGGTATCGAGCCAGATATGTCTCCTTGCTTCTCGCAGCGTCAGCAGGAGTATCGCGGGGATCAAAGCTCACCGTGATCACGTTGAAATCCCGGCCCACGCTGAAGCGGGTGATTCCATTGAAAGCGCCGGCCATTCCGTTCAGCACCTGCGAGCAGAGCATGGGGCACCGGAAGTACACCAGGGAGAGGATCACCGGCTTGGAACCAAAATACTGCTTCAACTGCACCGCGCGCCCGTTTTCATCGTTGAACATGAGGTCGAGCGGGATCTGCTGGTTCAGCCGCTGGTCAAAACCAACCTGGTCGAAGATGGAAATCTTCTGATTGGTCGCGCTATCGCTCTGGACGGCGTAGGCAGGTTGCGCGCCCTGGCTCCAGCCGCTCACGCTGGCGCATAAAGCGAAAACCGCTGTCGCCGCCAGCTTCCGGATTGTGCTACCGCGAATCACTTCTATACTCCTCTTATCTTCCCTTCTTATCTTCTGCCCGTCTTATCTTCTGCTCGGGCCCGCTGGAACCATGGGTACCGCTGTAGGCAGCATGGGCGGTATATATGGTTCGGGGACTTTCGGCAGGCCGCGCTGGACGATCAGATTCATAGCCTGTCCGATGGGAATGTGCACGCTGCCATCCGCATTCTTCCCTGCGCTGTCCAGCCACTTGTCTTCCGAATTGCGGAAGAGATTCATGTCATAAACATCGTCGTACTGAAGGCGTGGCCCTGGAAACGTCTGCTGCAGGTGCAAGTCGATTCGGCCGCGCCCGTAGTAATCGGGCACGGGTACCACGCTTTCCGCATGGCCGGCGGGCAAAGGGCTCTTGCCGGATGTGAGCTCCTGCGGCTCACGCTCCTTCATGAGCTGCTGCTCTACCACAGTCATGGGAGGTTGATTTTCCTTGTCACGGTATTGCAGGAACCGGTAAAAGCCGAAAACAATCAGGAAGGAGGCAAGGCCCGCAATTGCGAGCGAGATCAGGGACAGAACGATGCCGCGAACACTGATGTCCGCCTCTTCGTGCCCCTCGTGCAAATGCGGATTACCGGATTGAGAATGAATCTTATCCATGTTTGGCTTCCAGCATTTCTACAAAATGGGGATCATTGACCGGCATCAGTGACCGCTTGCTCAGCCGCGTGAAGAACGCCCACAGCCAGATCCCTCCAAGGGCGATGGGAGCCAGAACGTACATGACGGCATCATGCACACCGAACCTGCTGAGGCCTTCACCGGGATAGAAGTTCGGGGCGGTGAACCACGCCAGATCAATCAGACGCATGAACAGGATCAGATACACAATCTTGATGAGGCGCCTGCCGTCCCGCTTGAGGCTGCGTGAAAGCATCACAAAGAACGGGAACAGGAAATGCACAAAAATCAGCGACGCGCCAAAGTACTGCCAGCCTCCGCGCAGCCGGACGAGATACCACTTGATTTCCACCAGCAGATTGCCTGACCAGATGATCAGCCACTGCGAGAAGGAAACATAGGCCCAGAGAACGACGAAGGCAAAGGTCAACTTGCCGAAATCGTGCAGGTAATCGAGCTTGAACATGCGCGAGAGCGGCTCAATGGGCGCCAGCTTCACGATCAGCCAGACGGTAAAGCACAACGCTGTGAGCACCTGGCCCACCATGAAGATCATGCCCCAGACCGTGGAGAACCATTTGGGATCCAGAGACATGGCCCAATCGATGGAGCCAAAGGTGATGGTGGCTGCATAAAAGACAAGGCCCGCGCCACTCATATTCTGCACGCGCACGTACTGAGCGGGCGTGGTGCCTCCGGCTTCTTCACGCCTGGACCAGCGCATAAAGAAGAGGTACAGCGCATACCAGCCAACGAAATAAATCACACCGCGAAGCCAGAACCCGAAAGGCGTGAGATAAATGACCGCCTTCTGCCCGAGTTCCTTGACGGCTTCATCGCGACCCATGCTCGCCCAGGGATAGAGCTCCTTCATGCCGATGGCGAGCGGCAGCCAGCAAACAAACATGATGGGGATCAGGCTGGCAGCAGCTTCCCAGAAGCGCCGCCCCACCCGGCCCCAGTTGCCTCCGCTGGCGTACTGGATCATGAGGAGCACAAGACAGCCAAGCGTCATGCCCAGCCAAAACAGAAAAGCATAGAGCCAGGAACGCAGGAACAGGGCCCAGCCCTGCGAAAACGTGAAAGCGCAGACAACCAGCGCTACCATCGCCAGAACGCCGGGGACGATGGAAATGCGGGCCCAGCGATTAATGACCGCCGGGGGGGCATAGTCCTGGGGAGTTACTCGGATTGCACTGGTGCTCACGGCCTCACGCCTCCTTTCACCGGGGTAGGCGCGGCCACGGGCGCGTTCGGCTGCAGGGCCGTCGGACTGATCAAAGAAGTATCCGGAATCTGAATCGGTGGCGTTTGAGTATTCAATTCGTTTTGGTCCTGTGGCGGAACATCCGCTACGGTAGCATCCTGGCTGAGTTGCAGCGCCCGGACGTAGACGGCAATTGCCCACCGGTCGCGCGGGTGGATCTGCGCGGCATAGTCGGGCATGGCGCCGAAGCCGTGGCTGATCACATCATAAAAATGCCCGATAGGCGCATTCCTCAGCCGGGCCTGATGAAAGGTGGGCGGATGCTTGAATCCGCGCTGCACGATCATGCCATTGCCGTCGCCGACGCGGGAATGGCACGGCTCACAATAGATGTTGTATCGTTCCTGGCCGCGAAGCAGAAGGTTGCGGTCCAGCTTGATTTCCGCGGGCAGATCATTGCCAAAGGCGTTGCCGTGTTTCCCCGTCAGATAGTAGCTGTTCGGATCGAGCTGTTCGCGGTCCAGGGCCGCGTCTTCCAGGCGCGGAATGGTTCCAGCCACCGGATAACGCTCGGAGCGATGGTCGGGGAAAAATCCACTGGAGCGGAAGGGGATGAACTTGGGCTGGTTGTGCATGTCCTGGCGGCAGCCGGAAAGAAACCAGGCCGTCGCCATGACCAGCAATACCATGCGAGCTTGTGCCGGGGCCTTAATACGGCACCTCCGAAACCTGAACGGGATGATGGCTTTCAAGAAATTTCCGCGTATCACCCGGGCTGAACCGGGGATCCTGCGATTCGATACAGAGAAAGAACTTGTCGCGTGAAGCGGCGGTGAAGCCGGGAACGTTGAAGACAGGGTGGTAAGGCTGAGGCAAACCATTCAGCGCCAGCATTCCGAACACGGTGGCCAGCGATGCCCCCAGCACGGCGCATTCAAATGTGACCGGAATAAAGGCCGGCCACGCATGAAACGGCTTGCCGCCGGCATTGATGGGGTAGTTGATGACCGAAACCCAGTATTCCAGTGAATAGCCGCCAATCATGCCCAGCAGGGCGCCGATCAGGCAGATCAAAGGCACACGATTGTGGTGTGCGCCCACCGCCTCGGCGGCTTCCTCCAGCGGATACGGGGTGTAGGTATCCATTTTCCGATAACCCGCTTCGAAGGCGGCCTTGGAAGCATGCACCAGGTCCGTGGGGTTATCGAACTCCGCCATCAATCCAAAAATTGGTTCGGCCGTCATCATTGTTTATTCCTTCACCTTCGCTTGCGGCAGCAGCGTCCGAAGCTCAAAGATCGAGATCGCCGGCATGAACCGGATAAACAGGAAGAACAGCAAGACAAAGAAGCCCATGGTGCCGACCAGGGTCATAATGTCCCACTTCGTCCACCAGTACATCCCCCACGAACTGGGCAGAAAATCACGGTTCAGGCTGAGCACGACAATGACAAATCGTTCCAGCCACATTCCGGTCTGAACAATGGTGGCCACAATGAACAGCATCCACGGGGTGGAGCGCACCTTATTCAGCCAGAGCAACTGCGGGGTAATGATGTTGCAGAAGACCAGAACAAAATAGTAGTGCGAATATGGTCCGTGCAGGCGGTTATGAACCAGACCCAGCTCGAACTTGTCGTTGCTGTACCAGCCAATGAACATTTCGAGCATGTACGAGTACGCAACGATCATGCCGGTGGTCAGCATGAGCTTGGCGCAGTTCTGCAGGTGACGCAGCGTAATGAAATCCTGCATTCCGTAGAGATAGCGGAATGGAATGGCCAGCATCAGCACCATGGCGAAACCGGAGAAAATGGCTCCGGCAACGAAATAGGGCGGGAAGAACGTGGTGTGCCAGCCGGGAACGATCGCAACCGCAAAGTCGAGACTGACGACCGAGTGCACCGAAAGCACCAGCGGCGTAGCCAGGCCCGCCAGCAGCATGTAGGCGGTTTCGTAGCGGTTCCAGTGCCGGGCGGAACCGCGCCAGCCCATGGCCAGCATGCCGTAAATCCGGCGGACAAACAGAGTCTTGGCCGAATCACGCAGCGTGGCAAAGTCAGGAATCAATCCGATTCCCCAGAACAGGAAGGAAACAGTAAAGTACGTTGAAACCGCGAACACGTCCCAGATCAGCGGGCTGCGGAACTGCGGCCACACGCCCATGGTGAGCGGAAGGGGAAACAGCCAGTAAATAGCGAGCCAGGGGCGGCCGGTATGCAACAGGGGGAAGAGACCTGCCTGCATGACGGCGAAGATCGTCATGGCTTCAGCAAAACGGTTGATGGACGTGCGCCAGCCCTGCTTGAACAGCAACAGGATGGCTGAGATCAGCGTGCCGGCGTGGCCAATACCGATCCACCACACGAAATTAACAATGGCAAATCCCCAGCCGACCGGAATGTTGATGCCCCAGATACCCACACCCCGTCCGAGCAGGTAGGCAATGGCGGTTTGCAGCACCCCGAACAGGGCCACCGCCACGGCCACGATCATGAACCAGAACAACGGCGTGTGCTTCGCAAGTACAATACCGGCGATGCGGTCGGTGACCGTGCCCATCGTCTGCCCCGGACCGAGGATCGGCGGTCTTATGCCTTTTGGCGGCAGTACATCAATTTCGTCGTCAATCTTTGTGGCCATCTACTATGCCTTCTCGAGTTCAGGGTTGGGATTGTTGACCGCGGCAATATACGTCGTTCGCGGACGCGTGTTGACTTCCGCCAGCAGAGAATAGTTCCGCGGCTGCGCCTTCAACTGCGCGACCCGGCTGTTGGGATCATTGATATCGCCGAAAATAATCGCATCGGCAGGGCACGCCTGCTGGCAGGCCGTCTTGATCTCGCCGTCGCGAATGTCGATCCTGCCCTCGCCATACCGGTTCTGCTCTTCCGCATTGATTCGCGCTGCTGTAATCCGCTGGATGCAGTAGGTGCATTTTTCCATCACACCGCGGCTGCGCACCGTCACATCCGGATTGCGCATCAGCTTCAGAACCGGCGTGGTGTAATCGGCAAACAGCAGGAAGTTGAAGCGCCGCACCTTGTATGGGCAGTTATTGGAGCAATAGCGCGTGCCCACGCAGCGGTTATAGACCATGTCATTCAAGCCTTCCGTGCTGTGCACCGTGGCCCCGACCGGGCATACCGGCTCGCACGGGGCGTTTTCGCACTGCATACAGGGCAGCGGCTGAAAATGGATCCTGGGGTTCGCGGGATCGCCCTCGTAGTAGGTATCAATGCGAATCCACATCATCTCGCGGCCGCGCTGCACCTGATACTTACCCACCACCGAGATATTGTTTTCCGCGTAGCACGCCACCGAGCAGGCCTGGCATCCCACGCATGAGTTCAGGTCAATGGCCATGCCCCACGCGTTCGCCTCATACCAGCCTTTCTTCCGGAAATCCGGGTAGAGCGTATCGCTGTCCTTCGGTTCCTCTTCCGGATTGTGCGCGAACTTCTTATTGCCGAGGTACTCCTGCAGGCTGGCCGCCTTCACCGGCTCACGGGTATCCATGGTGAAATGGCCCTGAGTGATGGCGATGTCCCAGTGATCTTTTGTAGGCTCAATGGCCCCGGACCCGGTGTATTGTGCGGACACAGGGCGAACGCTGTACGCGTCATACCCCGCACCGGTGCCTACGCTTCCGGTCTTTTTGCGTCCGTAACCAAGAAAGAGCGTTACCGCCTGATCGGGATGGCCGGGCTGAGGCCAGACCGGAACCTTTACCTTCCGGCCGTTCAGCGTGACTTCAATCACGCTCTGCGAATCCGACTGGTGATCGCGGTTTACATCGCTCTTTTCGTCGGACTTCGCAATGCCATCCGTTTCCAGCACGAAGAAGCCGAAATCGCGCGCCATTTTGGGGCTGATATAGGCCACATTGTCCCAGGTTCCGCGCGAGAGCGGCTTGGGCGTCTCCTGCAGCCATGCATTGTTGTTGAAGGCTCCGTCGTAGATCGTGGGATCGGGGCGGAAAAGGACTTCAATCGCACTGGGATCGACAGCCGGCGGAGGAGGCACAGCTCCAAGCCGGGCCGCGACCTGCTTCGCGGGAAACATGCTGTTGGCGATGTAGCCGTCGTGCAGAGACTTCCGCCACCACGCTTCAAAATCGTCGCCGGGGTGCTGCGAACGCCAGTAGGCGCGCACCAGATCATAACCGGACGAGCTTGGCTGGTCAGTGAAGATGGCGATGATTTCGCTGGCGGTCTTGCCACCGTACAGCGGCGCGATCATCGGCTGCATCAGCGTCACCGCGCCGTCAAAGGACCGGGCATCGCCCCACGATTCCAGATAGTGGGCCAGGGGCACGTGCCAGGTGGCGTAATCAGTGGTCTCATCATTGTAGATAGCCACCTGGACCACCATCCCGTTCTGGGCGTTCACGAGCTTGTCGAGGGCCTTGGCAAATTCAAGATCGGCAGGCGCGTCATAGACAGGATTGCCGCCGATGATGATCAGCGTCTCCACTTTTCCCGCCTTGATATCGTCTGCCAGTTCGCGAATCGACTGCGCGTGCTCAACCGGATCAATCTCAACGGGCTCAATGTAAGTGACGGTCTGGCCCGCGTTTCCGAGTGCGGCATTCATGGCATGGGCCAGCGCACAGACCGCGGCGCTCTGAAATACTCCGGGGACAACAATGCCCTTGCCGCGATGCTGCATCAGCTCGGCAGCGGCGGCGTCCACCCACTTCTGCTGATCGGCGGAGAGCTGGCTTCCGCCTGCGCCCGCAACGCCGACTTTCGCGGCCAGAGCGCGCGCAATCATCTCTATTTCCGAATTCCGGGCCGGAATCCTGTGATCGGCCTTGGCGCCGGTGGTTGACGGGGTAACTTCCGCCACGTACAGCCGGTTCATGCCTTTGTCCGGATCTTTGCGCCGGCTCATGAAATCGCGGGCATAGCGCACGAAGCCCGGGAACCAGGAGCCCGAGAGGAAATCACCGTCCAGCGAAACCACTACGTCGGCCGCATCGAATTTGTAGATGGAATCGTAATAAGCGCCGAAGGCAAGTTTCGATCCTGCACGCGCGCCATCGCGGTGTACCGGCTGCCAGCGATGCCATTTCGATTGCGGGAAGAGCTGCTGAATGGCCGCCATCTGCGATCCGAAAGTCGGCGAAGACGTCGCCCCGGTCAGGAAGCGCAGCCCCGCGCCTTTGTTGGCGCTGTGATACAGCACGCGGCCGCGAATGGAGCCGAGGAATTCACCCCATGGCCGCGGTTCGCCTTTAAAGGTGATATCAACGGAGCGGTCAGGATCATAGAGATCCAGGATGGAAGCCTGAGCAAACAGGTCTGTCGCACCCATGGATGCGCCATGTTGCGGGTTGCCCTCCACCTTGGTGGGCCGGTACTCGTGGGTTTCCACCAGCAGAGGCAGCGCGTAGTCTGCGAACGGCATGGCGGTGGCGAAGAACATCGGCTTCCCGGGAACCAGATACTCGGGCTGACGGACATAGGGAAGAATCTGCTCCACCGGCTGCTTGGTGCAGCCCGTGATTCCGGCCAGCGCCAGCGACGCCCCGGCAAGCTTGAGAAAATTCCGCCGCGATACCGGATCAAGCCACTCTCCGGCGCCCCGGGGAAATTCGCGCTCCAGCAGCTCGCCGAAAGCAGGCTGGTCCGCCAGTTCCTGCAGCGTGCGCCAGTAGCGGCGGCCGGTGGCGCCGGCCAGCTTTTTGCGTACCGTTTCCAGCTCAGGACTGGCAGGCTTGATCTCGTCCGGCGATATCAGAACAGGATTTGAGTCAGTATGATTCGACATTCGCTTCCAATTTTTTTGCCACGCTAGCGATGGCAGGTGGAACAACTGGTTATGTCCGCGACAGTGCGCAGATGATATTGCTGTTTCAGGTCATCGCCGAGCGCCACCTGGCTGAAATACTTTTTGCCATTCCATTCCACGGGGTGGTCCGCGTTCGGCTGCTGGTAGGTCATGTTGAAAACTTCTTCTTTGGGCCGCAGAAACTTCTCCGGCTGGCGATGGCAGTTCAGGCACCATTCCATCTGCAAAGTGTTTTCTTCGTACATCAGCGGCATCTTGTCCACCGGACCGTGACAGCTAAAGCAGCCGACTCCCTTGGCAATATGAATGCTGTGATTGAAATAAACAAAGTCGGGAAGATCGTGCACCCGGTTCCACTGGATCGACTGACCGGTGCGGAAACTGGTGCGGAGGGGCTGCAGCATGTCAGCGCTGGTCCACATCTCCGCATGGCAGTTCATGCATGTCTTGGTGGGCGGAATGCCCGCGAAGCTGGATTCTTCAACGGAGGTATGACAGTAGCGGCAATCCAGGCCCAGCCCGGCAACGTGGTGCTGGTGGCTGAACGGGATTGGCTGCGCAAGAGCGATGTGCTGGCGGGTAACGTAGGGCGAGCGCTGCAACTGAAACAGAGCGGCGGCCACTCCTGTCAGCAGGAGGACAACTCCCAATATGCTGGCGCGGGCCAGTGTGTTTGCACTGCGGTGAAAAAGTTGTGGCATGGATCCTATACCGGGCAGCACTTCACCGCAGCGTTACTCAAACGCTTGTTGGGCGGCGGCCCCAGCTTCGCCACGAATTCTGAGTTCGTGACGAAAACGGATGATTATAAACAAGAGAACCAACTTCAGCTACCCTTGCCGCAAGAATTCTGAAAAAAATATTTCCGAGCGCGAGGCGGCCCGCAAACTTCTGCAGCAAAACCGGGGAAACGCGTTGCTGGCTCACACCTTGCGCCGGCCGTTCACACACCAACGTCATCAGTGCACACTCTCAGTAAAACTACTGTGCGTAACGGATTGCCTTCGCATCGCTGCAATTAAAATCATCCGTCCCGGCCCAATGCGGCCTTTTTAGATCGAAATTTCCAGAACGGGATCTCTGACCCCTGTCAGTGCCCCGCCATATCGCTGCCGCCGCCGTGCCCCTTCTTCATCAGAAAGACGGCGGGGGTTACCACGATGAAGAGCCAGCCCATGATGCGGAAGACGTCCACAAAGCTGAGCAGAGACGCCTGCTGCTGCACGCTCCCGTAGAGCGCGGCCAGGGCCTGGCGGGTGGCCGTGGTGGCGTCAGCACCGGAGTGCACGAATGCCGACTGCGACGCTTTCAGCATCTGCTGCACCTGCTGGCTGTACTGCGTAACGTTCGACGAGAGTATCGCCTGGTGAAATTGCTCGCGCCGCGCCACCCACGTGGTCACAAAAGAAATGCCCACGCTTGACCCGATGTTGCGCATCACGCTGTAAAGGCTGGCGGCATACCCAGTCTCTTCGCGCGGGATCGGCGCCATCGTAAGCGTGGTCAGCGGCACAAAGATGAACGCCATGCCCACGCCCTGCTCGATCTGGTCCCAGAAGATGTCCCACGTGCCGGACTGCAGCGTCATGTGCGCGAAGGCGAAGAAGGCGAACCCGGCGACCAGAAAGCCGCCCGCCACCAGATAGCGCCCGTCCAGGCGCTTACCCAGCAGATAGCCGGCAATGGGCATGCAAATGGCGGTGCCGATGCCGCGCGGGCTGGTCCAGATGCCGGCTGTCACAGCCGTCCATCCCAGCAGCGTCTGCATGAAGAGCGGGAGCAGAATCAGGCTGCCGTAGAGTACAAAGCCCATCACCGTGATGATGATGATTCCGGCGAGAAACGTCCGGTACTTGAGCAGGCGCAGGTGCACCAGCGGGTCCGGCGTTTTCAACTGCCGGAGCACAAATGCGGTGAGGAACACCACCGCCAGCACCGCCAGCGTGAGGATGAAGTGCGAACTGAACCAATCATCCTCCTGGCCTTTGTCCAGCATGATCTGCAGCGAGCCCATGCCAATGGCCAGCATTCCCAGGCCCACAAAGTCGGCGCGCAGCGTGCCGCGGCGGATGTAGGGCGGGTCGTAGAGGAAGAGCGAGATCATGAGAAAGCTGAAGATCCCCACCGGCAGGTTGATATAGAAGACCCAGCGCCAGGAATACGCGTCCGTCAACCAGCCGCCCAGGGTCGGGCCAAGAATGGGCGCGGCCACAATGCCCAGCCCCCAGAAGCCCATCGCCTTACCGCGTTCTTCGGGAGGAAATTCTTCCAGCAGCACCGCCTGCGAGAGCGGCTGCAACCCGCCTCCGGTTGTGCCCTGCAGCACGCGAAACAGGATCAGCATGGGCAGGTTCGGCGCCAGCCCGCACAGCATGCTGGAAACCGTGAACCCGGTCACTACCGTCAGCAGCAGCCGCTTTCTGCCAAAGTAGTTGGCCAGCCATCCTGAGATGGGCAGGATGACCGCATTCGCCACGATATAAGACGTGAGCACCCACGTGGCTTCGTCCACCGTTGCGCCCAGGCTGCCGGCGATATGCGGCATGCTGACGTTGACCACTGAGGTGTCCAGCACCTCCATCACCGCGCTGGACATCACCGCAATCGCGATCAGCCATTTGGTGGAATTGGGACGCTCGGCGGCGTCAAACGGCCGGGTTCCAGCGGTTAACGTTGACATGTTCCGGATATTCGATGCATTCGCCCAGCCCGTTCAGAGGGTCGCCAGTTCAAGCCTCACAGTTCAGAAGCACGTTGCCCACAACGGCGCGGTTTCGCTGCACCGCAGTTCACATAAAACTTCTGAACTCCGTAATTCAGATCAAACGTAATTCAGATCAAAGAAGTCCCGATCAAGGAGAAAACAGATTTTAGCAGGACGATTTACCGCTAGTGCGCGCGCAGCGCGACCAGAGCGAACCGTAAGGGCGCAAGAAGCGCGGGGTTATCTTGAAGGTGGAGGTACTCTTCCCGGTGCTTGTCTCCTCGAAGAATGCTTCTCGCAGATGCCGTAGGGCCTAGCAGAGAAAGTCAGTGCGTACACTCTGGAGGCCGAAA
>JBLMYN010000325.1:0-4901 GCA_050258305.1 Actinomycetota bacterium | reverse complement strand
CGGCAGCCTGTGCGTGGCCCAGAGTGGCGTCAATCGCCTGCTGCGTCAGGTCATCCGGAACGCTGCGGCCGGGCGCGTTTTCACGCTGGTCCCACATCACCGCGCTGAGAAAGCGGAGATTGGTGGAAGGCAGCGGGCGGCGATAGACGGAAATGTCCGTGGGCGTGGAGCAGTTGTAGGGATCGTCAGTTACTTCAATAGTGAACTGCGCGTTATCAGGCAGCGGACGGTCGATGCGGAGCAGGCCGCGGTTGAGCAGCTGGGTGGAGTCGTTCGCGTTGCCCGGGGTAAAGTTGGTCGGGCAGTTGGCGCCGTCCACGGCGCGGAAAATCGGGTCCAGGCCGTTGCTGGCTTTGAAGCGTTGCTGAACGGCGGCGGCGGATACGGACCATCCCTGCGTGGGCTGGTGGCAGGTCACGCAGGCGCGGCCGTTGGTGCCAATACTTTGAAAGAAAGGATTGTTGAAATCAAAGCTTCCTGCGGTGGTGAGTGTGGCTGCGGTTCCGCTGGGGTTCTTGGCGGAGATGGTGTTGCCGTTGGCGTTCTGCGACTGGGCGGTCAGGCCTGCAAGCATCAGAAATGCCATGAGGGCCGCAAGCTGAAGAGTGAAACCTTCCTGTTGTCTGAATATGCTGACTCGACGGAGATTCGAAAAGAACTTCATCCAATGCTCTCCTAGTGACTGAATTTTTGGATCGACTTGCGCTGCCCGTGCAGACCGGGAGAGGAGAGCGAGCGCGATGAAACGACCGATATCGTAAATGGAGAGCACAGTTGGTCAACATTTGATTGAGGCTCTATGGTGAAAGCAACTTAGGTAACTTCGGGCAGTTTGTGCGGCCTATATCAGTTGCGAATTTCCGGAAACCGGAATTTTCGCGGCCTCAGCGAGCGCGCTCCGCGAAGGCGGTTGTTCGCCTATGTGGCGGATTCTGCGGCGCTTGTCATCGCTCGGCGGCTGCAATTACCCTCAAAGCTGGAGGAAACGATGGCTGAAACGTTTCAAGAATATGCTCAACGGATCCGCGGCTATCTCGACGGCAGGAACCCGGTGGAATCCATGCAGCACGCGCCGGCAGACCTGGCGCAGTTGCTGAAAAACCTTCCTGAATCCGTGGCCGGAAAAGCGCCGGAACCGGGCAAGTGGTCGATCGCCGAGATCATCGCGCATCTCGCGGACACGGAACTGGCTGCGGGCTTCCGCTATCGCGCCATTGGCGGAGGTGAGGATGGTGTGCCGATTACCGGCTACGACCAGGAGCGCTGGGCTGTCGCGGGGAACTATCGCGCCGCAAAACTAGAGGACAGTCTGAAATCATTTCTCGCTTTGCGTGAGATGAACCTGCGCTATCTCAACGGCCTGCCTGACAGGGCGTGGAAGAAATATGGAGTGCACTCCGAACGCGGGCGGGAGACGTTGCGTGACCTGGTGGAACTGGTGGCCGGTCACGACCTCAATCACATTGCGCAAATCAGGAAAATTCTGAGCAGCGCGCAGGCGGCATGAGGTAGAGCTTCCGGGTTACTCCGGCTGCGGCTTAGCCGGCGGAGTGAGTCCCAGATGCTTCATTACCATCTGCAGGTCCTTCCAGGCTTCCTTTTTCTGGCGGGGATCGCGCAGCAGATATGCAGGATGGTAGGTGACGGCGAGCTGGGCGCCGCGAAAGTCATACCAGCGGCCGCGCAGGTTGGCCATGCTGTCATTGACGGCAAGCAGGTTCTTGGCGGCAACGGCGCCGAGCGCCACAATGACTTTGGGCTTGATCACTTCGATCTGGCGCAGCAGAAAGGGCGAGCAGGTGTCGCACTCATCCCTTTCCGGCGTGCGGTTTCCGGGAGGACGGCACTTGACCACGTTGGCGATGTACACGTCTTCGCGTTTGAGCCCCATGGCGGAGATCATATTGTTCAGCAACTGCCCGGCGCGACCCACAAAGGGCTCGCCCTGCGCGTCTTCATCCGCGCCAGGGCCTTCGCCGACGAACATCAGCTCGGCGTTCGGATTTCCAACGCCGAACACCAGCTTCGTCCGGCCTTTGTGCAGGCGGCAGCGGGTGCAGTCTCCAATGTCGTCGCGGATCGCCTGCAGCGCGGCGGGCTTGTCCTGAATGATGGAAAGAGCCTCAGCGGATTCGGGTACGCTCGCGTGGGGTTCTGCCGTTTGTTCCGCTGTGGCTTGAATCAGGACACTGGCGTTTTCATCTACCGAGCGGCGATAGAAATCATGGATGCCCATCTCGCGGTAGTAATTCACATGGGCGGCCAGTTGCTGCTTTGTGGCAGGATCGAGGGGCTTGGGCATGAGACGCCAGTGTAATTGATTTCTGTACTGCCGGATAGCGGGGTCGGATCGACATTCACCTGCGAGTGGATGCGGTTCGACTGGCTTTGATCTTCACCACAGCGTCCAGCACGCGGTGCGCTACTTCCCATTTGCTGGTTTCCGGGACGTTCTCCGCGCCGGAGCGGGTAAGGATGGTGACCGCGTTGCGCTCGGAATCAAACCCGATTCCCGGCTGCGAGACATCATTCAGCACGATGGCATCCAGCAATTTGCTCTCCAGTTTTTTGCGTGCATTCTCGAGTCCGTTGCTGGTTTCTGCGGCGAAGCCGACAACAATACGCGTTCCCTTCTTTGCTCCCACTTGGGCCAGGATATCCGGCGTAGGTTCCAGCTCAAGGTTTACCGGCCCCTTGCGTTTGATCTTCTGCTCGGAAGCGTTGCGAACCGTAAAATCAGCCACTGCCGCTGCTTTGATCACGATGGTCGCGCGTTCCAGGTTCGCCATGACGGCGTCGCGCATTTCGGCGGCAGTTTGTACGGGAACGTATTCAGCCGCAGACGGCGGCTTGAGGGCCGCAGGCGCGCTGATCAGAATCACTTTCGCTCCGCGGCGCAACGCCGCTTCCGCCACAGCGTAGCCCATCTTCCCGCTCGAACGGTTTCCGATGTAGCGTACGGGATCAATCGGCTCGCGCGTTCCACCGGCAGTTACCAAAACTGTTTCGCCCGCGAGATCGGGCGTGGCGCCCAGCGCCGCCAGCACGCCCTCGACAATTTTTTCGTTGGCAGCGAGGCGGCCCGGACCAATCATTCCGCAGGCAAGATAGCCGCTGTCCGGATTGACGATCCGCACGCCTCTCTTTTTCAGAGTCTCAATGTTCGCCTGCGTGGCGGCGTTCTCCCACATGTTCACATTCATCGCCGGCGCGACTACCACCGGCGCGGTGGTGGCAAGAAACAGAGTGGTCAGGAAGTCGTTGGCTTCGCCGTGAGCGAACCTGGCAAGAACATCTGCGGTTGCCGGCGCGACAACCAGAGCATCAATGGCCTGAGCCACCGCAATGTGCTCGACGGCTGAATCGATGTTGGGCTCTTCTGCTCCGGCGCTGAACAGGTCTGTGATGACCTTTTCACCGCTGAGTGCCGCGAACGTGAGTGGCCGCACAAATTCCTGGGCCGCGCGCGTCATGATCACCTGCACACGCAAACCCCGGTCCTGCAGCAGACGCACCAGTTCCGCGGCTTTGTAGGCGGCAATGCCGCCGGAGACACCCAGAGCGACCTTCATACAGAGATTGTAATCCGGCTCACTGGCCTGACCGAAATCAGGGCTCAAAGAGGTTATTACTTGCTTTCGGCCGGTTGTTCCGCAGGCTCTTCCGAGGCCTGAGGTTTGTCGCCTTTTACGAATTGCACCTTGCCGGCGTCAATCTCCTGCTGGGCGATCTTGCAGACTTTGCGGGAACTGGTTTCCACCAGCGCCGGCGCGCCGCCGGAAAGCTGCCGGGCTCTGCGGGCCGCAACCAGAACGTAACGATAGTTACTGTCAAAACCTTCTTTCAGCTTCATCGTCCTGTCACCTCTCGAGTAGGTAAGGCTGTGGGGGTGGAAACAGCGAAGGAATCCAGAATACTCTTGATTTGCCTCTGCATGCTGGCCTTCAGGCATTTCTCTGATATCTCTAGGTACTGTTTCTGCTGCTGGGAAGGGTTTTTCCCCGAACGGCGGGCGCGCTCGCCCTCTACAATCGCAACGAGTTTATCCACTGACGGTTCCACGTGCTCGTTCACCAGAATATAGTCGTATTTCGGATAGTTCTCAATCTCCCGGCGGGCTTCGTCCAGCCTGCGCTGGATCTCCTGGGGCGCAACATTTTCGCTCAGGCTGCGTTTACTCAGGCGCGATTCGAGTTCTGCGCGGCTGGGAGGCAGAACAAAGATGCTCACCGCATCCGGGAGCCGCTCCTTTACCTGCTCCGCGCCCTGAACATCGATGTCCAGAATCACGTCGTGCCCCAGCCGGTCGGCCTCTTCAATCACCGTTTTTGCCGTCCCATAATAGTTGCCAAAGACCTGGGCCGATTCGAGGAATTGATCGTGCATGATCATGCCTTCAAACTGTTCCCGCGAAATGAAGTGGTATTCACGCCCTTCCTGTTCGCTCCCGCGCGGCGGGCGGGTGGTGTAGGAAACAGAAAACTCCAGATTAGGAACGTATGTGCGCAGTCCATTCACGAGCGTGGACTTGCCTGAGCCGGACGGCGCCGAAATGATGAACAGGATTCCGCTCATTCCAGGTTCTGCACCTGTTCGCGGCATTTTTCTATTTCAGACTTCATCTGCAATCCCAGCTCGGTGATGCGCAGGGCCTCTCCGGTTACGCCCGTGGTCTTGGATAGAAGTGTGTTGGCCTCGCGGTTCATTTCCTGCAGCAGGAAATCGAGCTTCTTCCCTACCTCGCCGCCGCTGTCCAGCAGCTTGCGGAAATGATCGATGTGCGTCTGCAGACGCACGAGTTCTTCCTGAATGTCACTGCGTTCGGCGAGAAGCGCCGCCTCCTGCAGGATGCGGTCTTCATCCGCTTTCACGTTTTCCAGCAGTTCCTTCATGCGGCCGCG
>JBLMYN010000324.1:0-10002 GCA_050258305.1 Actinomycetota bacterium | reverse complement strand
ATCGGCCAGCGACTGATTTGCCTCCGCCACCACACTGGCTGCCGAGTCGCCATTGCGCAGCAGGAGCACGGCGCAGGGTTCGGCATTGCCGCCCCGCGCCACGCCGAAGACCACACAATCGCGCACCTCCGGACGCCGCCGTAGCGCCTGCTCCAGGTCTTCGGGATACACTTTGAGCCCCGCAGGCGTGACGATCACATTCTTGCTGCGGCCTTTGAAGTACAAGTTGCCTTCCGCATCCATGGCGCCGAGATCGCCCGTGCGGAACCAGCCCTCTTCTCCAGTAACCGGCTTCATTTCCCTGCCCTGCCAGTATTGCCTCGCAACGTTTTCGCCGCGCACCAGGATTTCGCCGGTTTCAGGATCAAGTTTCATCTCCCGTCCGGGAAGGACTTTCCCAATCGACCTGCGCCCGATCTTGAATGGATGATTCAAGCTGACCAGCGAGCTTGTTTCCGTGAGTCCATATCCCTGGATCACGCCGTAACCCAGCCGGCGCCAGAACTCTTCCGTGTTCTGGTCCAGCGCGGCTCCACCCGAAATGATCGCCCAGAACTTCCAGCCAAGATGGCTGTGCACTTTCCGGAACCTCCACCAGCGCTTGAGAAATTTCTCGTTTTCAGCGACTTTCCAGCTTTTGTGGATCGCCGGCCCCAGGTCCGTTTCGAGCGTGTCCTTGAGGGACTCCGCCACTCGCGGCACGGTCACAAGCACAGAAATCCGATTGCGCCGGATGGTCTCCACCACTTCAGAAGGTTTGTAACTGTCCTGGAAAAATACGGTTCCGGCAATCACCGGAGGGATAAAGATCCCCATCGTCTGCCCAAAAACGTGGCTCAGAGGCAGCATGTGCAGAAAGCGGATAGGATGAAAAATCCGTTCGTATCTGCGGTATTTGGGAATCTCGCGCTCGATCGGATCAACGCTGCTCAGGATATTTCCGTGGGTTAATACCACCCCGCGCGGCTCGGCCGTGGTCCCGGAAGTAAAAACGATCTGTGCCGGATCATTGCGTGTGATATCGACCGGCGAATAAGCTGCGGGCGACAGGTGAGCAAGTTCCTGCGAAGCATTCTCCAGAGTAAGAAAAGGAATGGTCCCCGCGTCCGGCGCTGATGGTTCCGAACCGATCATCAGTGCGGCGCTCACGTCGGAGGCAACACGGCGTACAAATTCTGGCGCGGCAATTCTGTCCATGGGCACTGCCACCGCGCCACGGAGCATGCAGCCAAAAAAAGCCGCCACCCATTCCGCGGAATTTTCCGCCCACAGCATCACCCGGTCACCCTTGCCGATCTTCCGCTGCTCCAGTTCGCGCGCAAAACGGAATGCCAATTCCGCTGTCTGGCGGTAGCTCCAGCGATATGTACGAAAACCGCGATGGTGAACAAATGCGGTTTCGTCGCCCAGAGAATGGTGAAGCTGTGCGTATCCTGCAAGTGTTTGGGGCATCTGTTTCTAAAATACCGATTTGCTCAGAAAAAGGTAAAGCTGCAAAACAGTGGCAGGCTTCTAAACTCCGAGAGCGGTCATGGGCCACTCTGGCCTGCAGTTGCTATAGGGAACCAGGAGAACAGATCCTGAGGCCTGAGGCATACACGGTTCTGGCGTGACACGCACGAAGAGATCAATGGGTCTTGTGTGATTCAGAAATACTCATCTGGATATAGCTTCCCAACTGTTCTATGCTGCCAGAATGACTCGAATTCGCTCTTTTCATGCAGCTTCCCTCGCCGTCTCAATTTTCCTGAGCACCGTGGCCGCCGCGGGGACCCCGCTCGACACTGACCATGACGGGCTGTCCGACCGGACGGAGCAGAAGCTGCTGGAGCAGTTTCGGCCCGCTTTTATGATCAGCGCCACCGATTGTGCCGTTCGCCCATCCAGGTTCGAACCCGGCCAGAAAGTACCCACGCCGGTGGCAGCTGACGGCACAATCTACGGCCAGGTGTCTCCTCACGGGACCGGCTACGTGGAGATCCATTACTACACATTCTGGAACCGCGACTGCGGGCGCATGGCACATCCGCTCGATGCCGAACATGTATCGGCGCTGGTTGATATCAGGAGTGGATCCAAAGCCCACGCCCTGTACTGGTACGCGGGAGCTCATGAAAACACCGCCTGCGATATCAGCAGCGGCGCTCGTGCCGGCGCGCTTGCAGCGCAGCAGCACGGCCCGGTGGTGTGGAGTTCACTGGGCAAGCACGCTCTCTACCTGCGCAAGAGCATGTGCGGTCAAGGCTGCGGCGCCGATTCCTGCAGTAACGACGTTGCCCTGGCGCAGAACGGTGCCGTAATTAATGTGGGCGAGCCCGGGGCGCCTGCCAACGGCGCGGTCTGGGCTGCTTCCCCACAATGGGCGGCTGCCAGCAAGATGGACAGCGATTTCCCCGCGAACGTCATTGCAGCCCTGGACGCAACCTCCGGAGACACGATTGTCACGCTCAGAGGCAGCAGTTCAGTACGCGGGACGATCCAGGGCAGCGAAGCCGTGCTTGCAGGAACTAAAAGCGGCGCACGGCACACCGGCACAGCGCTGGATACGGCCGATGATCACACATCGAGAAGCCTCGGCAAGGCGGTCCGCGCCACGGGAAGATCGTTGCAGCATGCATGGAACTTCGTGTTTCGCCATCACGAGGCCAGGTGATGGCAGGCTGCCTTCACTAAAGCGCAGCGCCGAATGACGAGCGAGCATATTCCATCCCCCTCGGTCCGTTGACTCTTCTCATCGACGCACAAAGCAATCGCGTGCTGTGTGGATAAGAGTCGGATTGCGATTAAAGACCCAGTGTGGTTCCGGGCTTGTTTTCTGACGCCGCGGGCTCGGTTCGTGTGAGCCGGTACGCGACCGCGATCAGCCCAAGGAAAGCCGCAGCCATCAACAGCAGCCAATGCCAGTTCTGGGCCGGATGCCGGAGCAGCCGTGCAATTCCTCTTCCGTAATAGTGGGCCAGCAGCGCAACCGCTGAATAGCGAACAGCGCGAGACAGCAGCACAATCGTGAGGAAAGACCGCAGCGTATAGCGGTTCGACGCGCCTGCGGCCGCAAAGAAGATACCGGTTGGAAACGGAAACGGAATCGCGGTGGAAGCAACCAGCACGCCTGTTTCCGAGCGCCCGTAAAATCGCAGCAACGCCCCGGCTCTCCCTTTTTTCAAATTGCTGTGGAGATATGCCTTGCCGGCGCGCCGCCCGATTCTGAACGTTATGGATGCCCCAATCACCGATCCGGCCGTAGCGGCAGCGGCAAATTCCCACCAGGGATGCGGCAGTGTAGCCACCAGGATCACAATCAGAATGTCCGGCCCTCCAAAAGTCGGCATGAGCGAACTGCCCAGAATGGAAAACAGGAACAACCCGAGAGTACCCAGGTGGAGAAATACAGCCATTGTGCCGTTGCGCCGCCCGGCGGCTTTTTGCAGTAAGGCAGAAATCACAAGTCTTTGGATGCTGAACATTCTACCTTCCACAGAGAACCTCAAACCGCTGCCTTATCGCAAAAACATCCGCGATGAACCGGGAATGATCACACCGCTCCGCAAAAAGACGTAGAATCAAATGTTGTTTTGTCGCCTGCCAGAATACAGACAAGGTGGTCTTGTGATGAACTCCCCCCAAAGGACCTCTGCCGGCGCAGAACCCGCGGTTGACTTCGGAACTCTGCCGCTAGAGACAGTCCGCGCCAGGCTGAAAACGTCCCCGGACGGCCTGAGCCCTGCTGAGGCACAGAGCCGGCTCCAGCAATATGGATACAATGAGCTTCCGGAAGAGAAGACCAATGCCTTCCTCAAGTTCTTCTCTTACTTATGGGGGCCAATCCCATGGATGATTGAGGTGGCGGCGATCCTCTCTGCCCTTGTCCGTCACTGGGAAGACCTGATCATCATTGCCGCGCTCCTGTTCATGAATGCCGGCGTGGGATTCTGGGAAGAATTTCAGGCGGGAAACGCGATAGCGGCGCTCAAGGCAAAGCTGGCGTTGCAGGCTCACGTGAAGCGCGGCGGGGTGTGGACAACCATCGCCGCGCGAGAGCTGGTTCCGGGCGACCTCATGCGCGTCGGCATCGGAGAAATCGTCCCGGCCGACGCCCGTCTCCTCGAAGGCGACCCGATCCAGGTGGACCAGTCCGCTTTGACGGGTGAATCGCTGCCGGTCGACCGCAAATCGGGCGACGCGATCTACTCCGGCTCGATTGTCAAGCAGGGGGAAGCCGACACGCTGGTCTACGGCACAGGGCTCAATACGTATTTCGGTAAAACGGCGCATCTCGTCGAGACAGCTCACACCGTCAGCCATTTTCAACGTGCCGTGCTCAAGATCGGCGACTTTCTGATCGCCATCGCAATCGCTCTTGTCGTACTGATTCTCATGGTCGCTATGTTCCGCGGCGACAGAATGCTTACCACCCTGGAATTTGCCCTGGTGCTGACGGTTGCTGCCGTGCCTGTCGCCATGCCCGCCGTTCTCTCCGTGACCATGGCGGTGGGCGCGCGCGCCCTGGCGCGGAAGCAGGCGATCGTGACCCACCTGGCCGCCATGGAGGAACTGGCCGGGATTGACGTCCTTTGCTCAGACAAAACCGGAACACTGACCCAGAACAAATTGACCCTGGGCGAGCCATTCTGTGTCGCAGGCGTACAGCCTGCAGAGGTCATCCTTGCCGCCGCACTGGCCACTCGCCCGGAGAGCAAGGACGCGATTGACGTGGCCGTGATGAACGGCGTGAAAGATCCAGGCCGGCTGGCCCAATACAAGCTTGTCCATTTCCAGCCCTTTGACCCGGTGCATAAGCGGACAGAGGCTGTCTTGACGGGACCGGACCAGGGCCAGATTCGCGTCAGCAAAGGCGCGGTCCAGGTGATTCTTGCCCTGGCAGACGGCGACAGCCAGATTCGAAGTTCCGTAGACGCGGCAGTGAAGGAGTTTGCGGCCCGCGGCTTCCGCGCCCTTGGCGTGGCCCGCAGCCACAGGGACGGTCAGTGGAAATTCCTGGGCGTTTTGCCGCTGTTTGATCCTCCGCGGGAAGATTCAAAGCCCACCCTGGAAACAGCTTCGCGGATGGGACTGAAAGTGAAGATGGTGACCGGGGATCAGCTTGCAATCGCCCAGGAAATGGCGCGGCAGCTGGGCCTGGGAGAAAACATCGTGGACGCCGCTGCCCTCGCTGATCCCGAAAAGTATGACAGCAGTGAAACAGTCAAGGCCATCGAGAAAGCGGACGGGTTCGCCCAGGTCTTTCCGGAACACAAATTCCATATTGTCAGTGCGCTGCAGAAGAAGAAACACATCGTGGGCATGACTGGAGACGGCGTGAATGATGCGCCCGCGCTCAAACAGGCCGATGCCGGCATCGCTGTTTCCGGAGCTACCGACGCGGCCAGGGCCGCCGCTGATATCGCTCTGCTGGATCCCGGGCTTTCTGTGATCATCGACTCGATCAAAGAGAGCCGCAAGATGTTCCAGCGCATGAACAGCTACGCCATCTATCGCATCGCGGAAACCATCCGCGTGCTCCTTTTCATGACGCTTGCCATCCTGGTTTTCAACTTTTACCCGGTGACGGCGGTCATGATCGTGCTTCTCGCAATCCTGAACGATGGTGCGATTCTCTCCATTGCGTACGATCGTGTTCACTATTCGAACCTTCCCGAGTCATGGGACATGCGGATTGTGCTCGGCATTGCCAGCGTGCTGGGACTTGCGGGAGTGGTTGCTTCCTTCGGACTCTTCTATCTGGGGGAGCGTGTGTTCCATCTCAACAAGGAAGTGATTCAGTCGTTGATGTACCTGAAGCTTTCCGTCGCCGGCCACCTGACCATTTTCATCACCCGGACGCGGCGGCCTTTCTGGGCTATTCGTCCTGCGCCCATTCTCTTCTTCGCGGTAGCCGGTACGCAGCTCGTCGCAACTTTAATTGCCGTCTACGGCGTCTTTATGGCGCCGATAGGGTGGCATTGGGCCCTGCTCGTCTGGGGCTACGCGCTAGCCTGGTTCCTGGTGAATGACTTCATCAAGCTGGGGGCCTATAAGATATTCGATCGCGAAAAGTCCGGGCTGCTCTCTCATTTCTGGCTTGCGCACCGTGCTCATGCTCAGAGCAAGTAGGCACGCCTGGATGACATCAATATCATGCCGTGAGTCGCGGCTCTGGAAAGTGCCGGCAGCGTACAGGTTCTGCCTTCCCTGCCGGCATTCACCGCCGCGATCCCCCATGGCTGTACAGCGTCGTGGTACGATGATTGTTCAGCCTTGCGATTGCACACATCAGAGATCAACGAGTTAACAGCTTCGCCGCCGCGCGGACCGGACCTTTCGAGCGTCATCCTCAAGCTGTCGTTGGGATTGGAGAACATAATGCGCTGTACCGCGAGCCTGCGGTTGACCAGGCTCATCGTCTTTTTGGCCCTTGCCGTCATCGTCGCCAGCGTTCCCGCATTCGGGCAGGCTCTCGGTCCGAACTATCAGGCATCAGGCGTAAACTCCAACGGCAAATTGCCGCCCATCCTTCAGAAAGTTGGCATTGATCAGAAGCTGGGGGCCCAGGTTCCACTGGACGCGCCGTTTTTGAATTCCAGCGGCCAGACAGTAACGCTGCGCAGCTATCTGAAAGACGGCAACCGGCCTGCGGTGCTCTCGCTGGTTTACTACAACTGCCCCATGTTGTGTCCGCGGGTCTTGAGCGCGCTGACAACGTCACTCCGCCGCATGACCCTCGATCCCGGGAAAGACTACCAGGTGATCACCGTCAGCTTTGATCCCAGGGACACGCCTGCGGCTTCGGCAAAGGAGAAGGCAACGCAGATAGCGGCATTGAACCACAGCGGCGGTGAACAAGCCTGGCATTTCCTGACTGGAAGCCAATCTTCCATCCAGCAGTTAACACAATCAGTCGGATTTCGTTACCAGTGGGACCCGCAAGGCAAGCAGTTTGCCCACGCCACCGCCCTGATCCTGCTCACGCCGCAGGGAAAAGTATCAAAGTACTTTTACGGCCTGGATTACTCGCCCACGGACCTGCGCCTGGGGCTGGTACAGGCCTCCGACGACAAGATTGGATCGTTCGTTGATCCCATTCTGCTCTTCTGCTGCCAGTACAATCCCATGACCGGACGCTATGATCTTCTGGTGAGCCATGTGCTGGCCCTGGCCGCCGGTTTCACTTTGCTGCTTCTGGGAGGCCTTGTCTTCTTCCTGTTTCGATCCACCCCCAATCGCAAGGGGCCGGGAGGAAATGCTGATGCTCTGGCCACCTAGCTGCCATTTTTGACCCCGGATTCATTACACTGCTTCCATGTGCGGACGCTACCGCCTGACAGCCAAAGAGCGCTACATCGCGGAACATTTAGATCTGCAGGAAGAGGAGGTTCGCTGGCCGCCGCGTTACAACATTGCACCCACGCAACAGGTTGCGGTGGTGCGATGCGACGTGCGTGGTCCGCGGCGGGGCTTTTCTCTCATGCGCTGGGGCCTGATTCCCTCGTGGGCCAAAGACTCGAGTATCGCCGCGGGAACGATCAACGCGATGTCCGAAACCGCCGCGCAGAAGCCCGCTTTCCGTGATTCCCTGCGAACCCGGCGCTGTCTGCTGCCGGCCGACGGATTTTACGAGTGGAAGAAGCTCGGTCCTCGCGCCAGGCAGCCTTATAACTTTGGCCTGAAGGATGATGGCCTGTTCGCTCTCGCCGGTCTCTGGGACCGGTGGCGCGCGCCTTCAGGAGAGCTGCTGGAGACGTGCACCATTCTTACCACTGCCGCCAATCCGCTCACGGGTGAAGTGCACGATCGCATGCCGGTGATTCTGCGCCCCGAGGATTATGATCTTTGGCTCGATCCGGGCATGACCAATCCTTCCGCCGTGCAGCGCCTGCTCAGGCCTTTTGAAGCCGGCGCCATGCGTAAATACCCGGTGACAAGCCGAGTCGGCAATCCTGCCTTTGACAATCCTGAATGCGCCCGGGAAGCCCATCCAGTGGAAACATCAGACCCAATGTTGTTTTAGCCGCAACGCTTTCGTGATGCCTCCATCATTTGCGCGACCTGCCCTGCATCACATTGTCTCTTGAAAAGTTCTCAGCAAACTTTCTGACAAATCGTAAAGAAATCATTAGACGTGAACTTAAAGGTGTGATCTCGCGCACATCAGTCCATTACTGAATCAATAAGAATGAAGGCAAGGAACCGGAGGTTTTCACCGGTTTGGCGCACGCGCGCGCCACCTTAAGGAGGAAAGTCATGAGCGGGTATCGAGGGCCTCTGGATTTGTTATTCGGTTGCTGGCATCGGAACCTCAGCTTTCCCAGAAGTGATAAAGCATTGCGTCGCAGGTCGCACGCCACCGACCAGACCGGTATGTATGTTGTCTGCCTGGATTGCGGTAAGGAGTTTGCTTACGACTGGCAGGAAATGCGCGTTGTGGGAAAGAATGCGCCGGGTTCATCCTCCCACCGCATTTGGCAGTTGAAACGGAGTTGAGTTATCGACTACCTCAGATTTTTGTTAAGCATGCGCCGTGAAAATCACAGGCCATCATTCTGCAGCAGGCCTTCAGCGGCTCTGTTCTGATGCAGGCAGCAAGTCCTCTTCGCGAGTAGCCGGCTTCTTCACAGCTTCTTCCGCTTTGGCGTCTTCCTCTTCCCTGCGCTGGCGCGCCCGATGACGCCGGTATTGCCACTCAAACCATGCTGCTGCCGCGGAAATCGCAATTGTTGTCCACCACACCAGATGTGGGATGATCGCGCCGCGGCCCTGAGTTTCCGCACAACACCGTCTTTCACTGCAAGCCACGCGGCGACCGCTACCGAGAGAAGGAAACGCCAACTTCTGCAAATCGGGACCAGTCAAAAAATGCATTCCTGACCGGCGTACGCCGGGACAGGTTCTGAACGATGCCAGGAACTAACGTCGCGTTGTTCGGATGCTACCCAGTCGAAACACACCACACCGGCTGAATAACGAAATTGGCTGTCATTAAATGAGCCGACACGGCGCAGGATATATTCAGCTTGCACCGGGCGCACGGAGAAGTCATGTCCGACAGCAATGTCCATGCCGCCACCCAGGGCCATCGAAAAGCTATTCAATGGAGGAGGTGCGACCGCAAAAACAGAAAAACCAGCAGAAGCACACAATGGACACGTTACACTGAAGTCCTCTCCTGTATGGTTGACACCGAACAGGGCCTGGCCGAACGGCACGTAGCGGGATTTTCGATACGCGACGTGCGGTCCAAACATGTAGGTGTGGATTCGCTGTGTGGACCGGAATTCAGCGGGAAGACCGGGAGCGACCAGAAAGGAGGTGTTATTCGCACTGTAGTGGCCAGAGAAATCTGCCGTGATGCCGAACCAACGATTCACGTACGCTGTAGATGAAGCGTTCCATCCCTGGAAGCTCGTGTTACCGTCGTGCAGCAAGGAGTATCCTCCGAACACCTCGACCCTCGGCGTGTCCTGCGACATAGCAGGCAACCTACATAAAAAACACAACAGAGTTGCAAGAAGTAAATTGCGCATGTTTTGCCCCTGAACGAATTTCTCGTCGGGAAGGTACTCTGGATCATGGATCGCAACGCCAGCCGAAAATTGCGAAGAAACATCGAGATTTTAGAAAAGATTTGCACTTCCGTAATCGAAAGTCGCGGCATCTGGGAAGTTAAAGATCTTCTGCCCATGTGACCAGTAATACCCCGGCACCACAACTGTCGTAATCAGGCGATTACACTCACCGCGAGGTTTCGTAAATTTCCAATTTCTTGCGCAATATTCGTAATGCGATGCGATCATGTTCCAGAGTACCTTCTCGACAGGAGATTTACTGGATGCGCTCTACTCGTATCTCACGTTCGCTCGTGGTTTATCTGGCTGCCTTCTTCATTTTTGCGGGGTTTGCTCATGCTCAGGATTCCATACCTTCCCGTTTTGAAGTGGGGCCGGCTTTCACAGCGGTTCACAACCTTAATGTGGGCGGCGAAGCCGGGCCCGGCGCGGATGGTGATAT
>JBLMYN010000323.1:0-14576 GCA_050258305.1 Actinomycetota bacterium | reverse complement strand
TTTCATCGTGCCTATCGTGCCCCTTAGAACCGGAATGCCATCTGCGCCAGCACATCGTTAAAGGATGGCTGGCTGCGGCGGAAAGTGTGGTCAAACTGCACCTTCATGGCCACGTAGTCGTTGAAATCGTATCTCAATCCGGCACTTGGACCATAGCGTAGTGAAACATCAGCAAACAATGGCGAAACCGGCGAGGCGTTTACGTACTGGTAGCGGAAATACGGCCGCCACTTGCCCGCGAACTGCTGCGATATAAGGCTGTAAAAAGCCGGTGTGTTGAACGTCTGTCCGGTCTCGCCTACCTTGTGCCGGATCAGGAAGCCTTCATTGAGGAACTCGAACCGCGGCGTGGTGTAAACCGCGTGCACCGACGCGACCGACTGCCCGATATGCAGGTTGTTGTTATCAGGGATGATGCGGTCGTGATAGAACGAGCCCCCGATGTTCAGCCCGGGAAGGAAATCGGGTTTTACAAACAGTCCGGCGGTCACTTCGTTGCCGTTGTTCTCGTCAATTTCTGGAGCATCAGGCGTGGTGATCTGCGGACGGATCGTCGCCGCGCTGCCATATTCAAGAATGTAATTCAGGCCCAGGCTGCCGGAAGGTATCCGTCCGGTTACGGATGCGCCGATCGCCTGCGACGGCAGCAAGCCGCCGTGATCAGAGAACTCGACCACAAGCGGACGGTCCGCCGCTGTTTGCAGCCACAGGCCGTGATGAAACATCATGTTGTAATAACTCGTTGCCGTGTGGAAACGCCCGAACGACATCTTGAGGTAGTCACTGGGATCATATTTCAGCAGCAGGCGCTCCACGTCAGTCTCAAATTCGCCGCTATTCTGTTCTGAAAAAACCACCTCGCCCAATATGCTCGTCCGATGCGAGAGCTGTGAAGTCAGAAACAGATCGACGTCGCCTACGGCAAAATTTCCCGCAGAACCCGGCCTGAAGCCCAGAGACGCCCCTTGTTCCGGCGGGTTGGCGTCGCTGGCCTTATAAGTGACGGAGCCGAAACCCTGAAATCGGATGCCGCGAACAAACGCAAAAGGCTCCGGCCCCGCCGGGTTGACTGGAGGCATGCTTTGCGCTGCGCTGGGTTGAGGTTCTGGCGTTGCTTGCGGTTGTGCCGGCGGTACAGGCTGATTTTGCTTCGCTTCCAGGGCTGCGACCCGGGCCTTGAGCTCGTTCACCTCTTGCATCAGGGCCTTGATCGTCTCCTGCTCATCCGCGGTATTGGAGCTTGAACTCTGCGTCTGACCGTAGACGGCTGTCGAGAAGCAGGCAAGCGTTACCACGATTGTGAAGATTCGGTGCATTGCACGCTTTCCTTATACCTGTCTTGTCGGGGAAGAGGTACGGGAAAGCATACGCTGGAATGAGGCCATCCACAAGAAAAGGCGTGAGTTAGAGGAGTACAAAAGTAACCGGAACGGGGCGCGCCTGTTAACTATTCAGGAACTCGCCCCTGTGGCCCCGTGCGCTTATTTGCGCCGGTAGCGATTGAATTCGTGATCGCCAACCCGGCGGCAGCTCATCCAGCGCCACCAGGGAGCGTTTTCGCTGGTAAATCCGGGTGCGGTAAAAGTGGTCGGCCTCTCACGGGGCGGATGGCCCTTTTCCGCTTCCGCCGGCTCCTGCTCCGGAGGGATCAACAGCCCGACCTCCACCGGGGAGATGGTCAAGAATTTTTCGTCGATCAGGCCTTCTCTGGACATATTGCCGTACAGCGTGGGGCCACCTTCACACAGCAGGTAACGGATGCCCAATTCGCCGGCGAGCATGCGCACCGCAAGCTGGAGATCCACACCTCCCGCAGCATCGGCGGCCTGCAGGACCTTTACCCGCTTGCCCGAAAGCCTTTCAGCTCCTTGCCGGCCGGTAAGCAGAAACGCGTCCACCTCGTCGCCATCGAAAACCCGGAACAGCGCCGGATCAATCCGCGCGGACTTGGTGACGAAGACCACCTTCTCACGGCCGCGCCCCAGCTTACGACGTAGCTGACGCAATTCGGGCTGTTCCACGCGATAGAGCGGCCCGCGTCCTCCATTCAAATGAGGCATGGTTCGGGTCTCTTCCAGCAGTGTGCCCACTCCCATGAGGATGGCGTCAGCGTGCGTGCGAAGCAGTTGCATGAGCCAGCCATCTTCTTCGGAGCGCGAGATATCTCCGCCGGTGGCATGCCTGCCTTTGAACGACGCTATACCGTCAATCGACTGCACAAAGTTGGCGTACGTCCATGGCCGCTGCGGATGAGGCGCTGGGAATCCCAGGCTTCCATAGGGAGCATAAGCCGGATCAGGGATAGCGGAGGGCTCTCCCTGGTCAAACAGAATTTCAAAGTTGCGCATGCCCCTCGATACTACTCGAACCGTCCGCGCATGAGCGAGAGGGTTATTGGACGGGCCTGGCGCCTGCGTTGGCTTGAAGGTGCTGCAGGAAGGCTTTCTGCACCCGGCTCAGAAAGTGGCCTTTGAGCGTGGCCACGCCAATCGTGCGCGACGCCCGCTCATCACTGATCAGGACGTAACTGCAGTCCGTGCGCTGCTCCAGCGCCATCTCGGGAACAATGGAAATGCCAAGGCCCGCCCCTACCATGCCGACGATGCTGCTGAACTGGCCGCTTTCAAAGACCACCTGCGGCAGGATGCGCGCACGTTTGCAGACTTCAATGGCTGTTTCCCGGAAACAGTGATCATCGCGAAGGAGCAGAAAAGGCTCCTGGCGAAGCTCTTTGAGCTGCAGAGTCCGCCTTTTCGCGAGACGGTGGTCTTTGGGAAGGATTGCATACAGGCGCTCGGTGCGCAGCGAGGAACACTCCACATCGTGTCCGCGGATGGGCAGCGCGATGACGGCGATGTCGATCAGTCCTGCGCGCAGCCGGTCCATGAGGCGCACGGTAACGTCTTCCACGACGGTGATGCAAACCTGGGGATACTTACGCGAAAACAACGCCAGCCGCGAAGGCAGAAAATATGGAGCAATGGTGGGAATTACCCCCACGCAAATCGGGCCGGCGACCGTGGATTGCCGCTCCGCAACTTCCTCCTTTGCCGCGCGCAGCTCCACCAGCACACTGCGCGCCCTTTTCAGAAACACCTGCCCTACGTCCGTCAGGCGCACGGCGCGCCCGAGGCGGTCAAAGAGCCGCACCCCCAGCTCTTCCTCCAGCTTCATGATCTGTTGCGACAGAGACGGCTGCGCAACCTGTTCGCGTTCTGCGGCGCGGGTGAAATTGCCGGTTTCCGCCACGGCGCAGAAGTATCTGAGCTGATGCACTTCCATAGTCAATAGCTATTAAAAACATCCCAATTATATATTGGACAAATAGTTTTGTTGCCACTATTTTTTGGCAGTGGTTCCTCTCCCCAGAACAGGACCGACCGGGGCAAACTTCGCATGTCAGTAACCTGTATTCAGGAGTCTTTTTTCAGCGCCGCCTTTCAGGCTGGGCGGCATGTGACCGTTTATCTGCTGAACGGGACAAGAATTACCGGCAAGGTCCGGTGCTACGACAAATATTCAGTCGTGGTGGAAAACGGCGAGCAGCAGCAGCTCATCTTCAAGCATTCCATCTCCACTGCTTTTCTGTGCCGCAAACCCCAGTGCCCGGAGTGCTCGCCTGAAGTTTCTTCGCGGTCATTCCTGGCGCAGGCTGGAGACTGACAAGGCAAGGCTCTTCTTTCCGCTGGAAGTTCGACAGCCAGACCGGTTGATGCGGCAGTCGCGCCTTCAAGCCATTGGATCGAATCGCGCACATCTGCATCCAAATATCCTCCGAAAGAAGGTACTGATATGTCGAATGTCCTTCCGGCAATTTTCTTTGGCCATGGCAATCCCATGAACGCTCTGCAGCAGAATCCCTACACCGAAGCATGGCGCAGCCTGGGAGAGTCCATGGCGCGGCCGAAGGCCATTCTGTGTGTCTCCGCTCACTGGTTCGTACCGCAGACCGGCGTCACCATTACCACCGCGCCCAGGACGATCCACGATTTTGGCGGGTTTCCGAAGGAACTCTATGAGGTCAAGTATCCCGCGCCGGGCGATCCCGGACTCGCCCGCCGCGTCCAGAAGCTGCTTGCCCCTGTAGCCGTCAATCTGGATGAAAGCTGGGGCCTGGATCACGGAACGTGGTCAGTTCTGTGCCACGTTTATCCCCAGGCCGATATTCCGGTTGTACAGTTAAGCATTGATGAGAGGCAGCCACCCGCGTTTCACTATGAAATCGGCCGGCGGCTTGCGCCGCTGCGCGATGAAGGCGTTCTCATCGTCGGCAGCGGGAATCTGGTCCACAACCTGCATGCTTATGCCTGGGGCAGGCATGCAGTGGAACCGTTTGACTGGGCAGTGCGGTTCGAGCAGTTGGTCAGGGAGATGCTCGTGGCAGGCGAGCACAAGCCGCTCATTGATTACGAGAAACTCGGGCGTGATGCCATGCTCTCCGTGCCGACTCCTGATCACTACCTTCCGCTGTTATACCCGCTGGCGACGCGCCAGGGGGGAGAAGCAGTGGGTTTCCCGGTGACCGGAGTGGACGGAGGCTCCATCTCAATGCTCACAGTTCGCGTCGGCTGACCGATCGAAGCCCGACTTACTTTTTGATCTCGCGCACGTTATCGCGCGCTCCGGCGGCAGCAGCGTGGGTTGTTCCCATTTCTGTGTTCATCCAGCGGTCCACCAGTTTCTGCAGGCAGGCCTGGCCGCAAAGATGCTTGGCATTGGCGTCATGTGCCAGCATATTTTCCCATGGATAAACTTTCAGCATCTGCCGTTCGGCTGCGTCACGATGCGGGCTGAACGGTTCCATCCAGGCAAGCCACCAGTGGTCGACGCTGCCCTTCTGCTTGCCACAGATGTCGCAGTTGAACGTCTCAGTCCAGGTCATGTCACCTCTCATCATCGTGCGCCAGGCTCGTCTTGCGGTATTATCGCCGAATCGAGGCCTTCATTTTGCGGAAAATTGCTGCGCTGGCACTCATTGTCACACTGCTCCCGGTCAGGCTGTTCGCCTGGGGCGCCCTGGGACATGAGGTGATTGCTGATGTCGCTTACTCCCGGCTGACGCCGCAAACCAGGCGCAACGTGAGATTGCTGCTCGCAGGCGAGAGCATCGCCTTCGCTTCCATGTGGGCCGATGCGGTGCGGGAGCAGCGTGATGAGACTTTCGGCTGGCACTTCGTGGACATCCCCGCGAATGCCGGGGGCTTCAACGAGCAGCGCGATTGTTTTCGTCCGCAATGCAAGCATAAGAATGCGCCGGCAGATCATCACAACTGCGCCGTCGATCGCATTGAGATTTTCAGCCGCATATTGAGCAATCCGGGCGCAAGTCCACGCCTGCGTAGGGAGGCGCTGAAATGGGTGGTTCATCTGGTCGGCGACCTGCACCAGCCGCTGCACGCTATTCGCGAAGCCCATGGCGGAAACGATATCGAGTTGCCGGTGTTCGGTAACACGGAGTGCGGCGATTATCCATGCACCCTGCATCGCGTGTGGGACGTTGTTCTGCTGGAGCACTCAGGCCTTTCCGAACGCGAGTATGTGCGCCGGATCCAGACACTGATCCGCAGGGAAGGTCTGGACGGGAAGGCCGGAGGGACGCCGGAAGACTGGGCCAACGAATCTCACGCCGAAGGGCGCACGATTCTGCGGCAGATTCCCGCGAAAGTGGATCAGGGTTACTACGACGCCAACATTCACCTGGTGGATGAGAGGCTGGCGCTCGCCGGACTTCGCCTGGCGGCTCTGCTCAACCACACTCTGGGCAGCATTCCCACGCAGCAGCTTCGGCAGGAGCTCAGGCGCGGCCGTCGCTAAGTTTAGACGCGCCGGCGCGAACTTCTCACTCGCTCGCGCCGGCGTGGCTGCAGGAGTGAGAGTTACGGGGCCGGAACGGCTGTCCGATTGGCCGGTACGATCTGCGGCTGATAGCTGAAGACTTCGCGGCTGCGGGCATCGACGAGCACCTTCAGCCAGTTCACGTCATTGGTGCCATTGTTCTGGTTGTCGCCAAAGGTTTCCACACGGGTGAAATTCTCCAGGCGGCGGCCCTGGCCGTCGAGCAGCGGCTTGTCCACACGGAAATAGTGGGAGTCGCCATGCACCCACGCCACCGGCTTACGGAACGCAATCACCTCATCGCGCAAGGCGAGGAGCAATTGCTGGAAGCCATCAGGCTGGCCGTCCGTTTCTGCCAGTGTTTGTGGATCGCGTAGCGGCGCCCGCGTGCCGTCGGAAAGGTCCCAGCCGGGATCGGCCTGGGAGAAGAACATGATGGCTGCCGAGCCGCGCGCTTTGGCTTCCGCGAAGGTCTCCTGCATCCAGGCAATGGCGGCGGCGTTTCGCGCCGCGAACTCGGCTGGATCGGGATCGGTATCGCACAGGTTGTTGCACGAGCCCTGGACGTTGAGAGTGGCAAACGTGACGCCGCCTACGGTCCAGCGGCGATGCTCCACGCATGGCGCCGGGCCGTTTATGCTCAGGCACAGCGGAGTAGATTGCACTTCCTGGCGAAGCTTGTGCTGGCCAAGCGAGAACGGAGTGCTGAAGAAGAGCTGCCGCTCGTGATCGAGCCTCTCCAGCGAGTTGAAGCCGCCGTTCTTTGCGCGGTCGCAGTCAGTCCAGTCATTGTCACCGGTGGTGAACATGGCGGGCGCCCTGAGCGAGTTGAAGAAACCGAGCGCCTGCATGTACAGGGCATCAACGCAGGTGGTGGGTGTCACCGAGCCGGGCGTGCCGTTGCCGGCCTTCAGGTCACCATCGTGGACTGTGAATGCCAGGTTCTGGCTGTTCATATCGGCGATCAAATTGGGGACGCCGACCTGCGCCTGCAAGTCAGAGTACGGCAGGTCGCCCCAGAGTCCGATGGCGAAGCGCCCGTCTTCTGTCCCGGGTATCCGGTTCTGATCCTGCGGGTTTTGGGCTACTGCCGCGATGGTCAGCGCCATGACGATCAAAAGCAGAGGCAACATCCTGGCGTGGCTGTGCCACAGCGTCTGGAGCCTCGGGGTTGCGCAAGAGGTTGGGCAAAAACTGGATTGCTTTGTTTGCGTCCTTTGTTCCATCTGCATCTCTCCTATGATTTCCGTAGCTGTCTCCGAATAGCCCGGATGGTCCGCGCCGCGGGGCGCTTTCCGGAGACAGCGGATCAAAATAGAGGAAAGCAGTTAAAGGGATGTGAATAGGCAGTTAAGAGTGTGTTATGAACCGGCTCAATCAGTGGAAAAGAGACCTTGGCTGTCCAGGTTGGCTGCCGGAAACGAGGAGCAAAAATGCTAGCTGCTGCGTGCGGCCCTCCATGCTACGAATAGCTGAGTTACCAACACAAGTGCCGTCAAGCCAACTCCAGCCGCCGGATGCTGCCGGCCGAAGAGCGCAATCGGCTTTGACGCATACAGCAAGGTAAAGACACCCGCCAGAAGCACCAAAAATAGCAGAGGAGCGTAGTGACACAAGATGGCAATATCGCGGCCCAGATAGAGCCCTGCTACCGCCCACACCGCCAGAAGCGGGCTCAACCCGCAGAGCATGAGACCCAGGAAGAGCAACAGGAGAAAAAATGGAATGTGCGCCGCCAATCCGGGTGAGCGATACGCAGAGAACCCCTCGCGCGAGGGGAACGGCACTCGGAAATAGGCAAGAATGTTCATAGGCCTTGAAAGAACGGATAGAAGGATCGGCTTTTGCGCAAAATCGTTTTTTCCGTGTGTACCTGCCAATCAAATTTTGACGGGGACCCAGTGCCGGTTTGCAGCCCTCATCTATAATATTTGGGTCAGGTTCCGACCACACTTTCAAGGGCCAAGGGAATACCCGGCCGGTGTGGCGGTTCCTTGCAGATTGCAAGGACAAGGGTTCAGGCGGAAACGGCTGGGCCTCCCACGTTTGGAAAGGAACCGGAAACGCTCTACGCGTGTCCTTCCTTCTTTGTCTGGCAATCAAAAAATGAGGCTCGATGGATCTTTGATTTGTGATTGGCGAATTCGCAAATCATCGTGATATGGACCGGCTTCGCGACAAACACGGGCGCTATATCACTGACCTGAGGGTCAGCATCACCGACCGGTGCAACTACCGGTGTGTCTATTGCCGGACGGGCAATCAGGGAGCACAGTACTCGGAACTGCCCTTCGCGGACTACCTGCGCATTGTCCGCCTTCTGGTCGGGCTGGGAATCGAAAAGGTCCGGCTGACCGGAGGCGAGCCGCTGTTGCGCAACGGGTTGGTGGGCTTTGTTCGCGACGTGGCTGCTCTTCGCACGCTGGACGGCAAGCAGCCTGATATTGCCATCACCACCAACGGACACCTGCTGGCTGATCTGGCTGAACCGCTCAAACAAGCCGGACTGCGCCGCGCGACGGTGAGCATGGATGCGGTTGACCCGGAAAAGTTCGCCCGCATCACGCGCGTGCCGAAGGGTTATGATCGGGTGCTGGCCGGCATTCGCGCCGCCAGGCGGGCCGGGCTGGAGCCGGTGAAGGTAAATGCCGTGCTTTTGCGCGGATTCAATGAAGACCAGATCGTGGAGTTCGCCCGCTTCTCCCGCGACGAAGGCGTGGTGGTGCGCTTCATCGAGTTCATGCCGCTGGAAGAGGACCGCGTCTGGTCGCCGGCCGTGGTGGTCACGATGGACGAGATCCTGGAAAAGCTGAACCAGTTTCGTCCCGTCCGCGAACTGCCTCCCAACGCACTCAGCGAAACTGCCCGGCGCTATACGTTCGACGATGGTAAGGGGGAAATCGGCATTATTGCGCCGGTATCGCATCCTTTCTGCGGGCACTGTTCGCGCATACGCCTGACCTCGGACGGCAAGCTGCGTACCTGCCTGTTTTCTCTGTTTGATCATGACATGGCGGGGCGAATGCTAAACGGCGCAAGTGATGATGAGCTTTCCGATTACGTTCGTTCAGTGGTCGACCAGAAAGAGGCTCGCCATCATATTGGCGAGCAAGGGTTTATCAAACCTTCGCGCAGCATGGTTCATATAGGCGGGTAAATCCCGGATTGCTAATTAGTTAACAATCCGGGTACAATCCGCGCCAATCCTCCTCCCGGCAAGTCTTTTACCAGCAACGTTTCGAGTCTTTTTGGGGTTTGCTGAACCGGACAGGCCGAACAGGAAATTGCAATGACGCTTGCAGTGGAAGTTGCCGGCAAAACGGACATTGGATGCGTGCGCAAGAATAACGAAGACAACTTCGGTTATGACTCGCGCTGCGGCATCTTTGTGGTGTGCGACGGCATGGGCGGTCAGGCCGCGGGCGAAGTGGCGAGCAAGATGGCCGTGGATGTTCTGCTCAACTATTTCCGTGATCCCGGCCGGAATGGGCATGACGCCCAGTCCCTTGCCGGGGCCATCCAACTGGCAAACCGCACCATTCACGAAGCGGGCGTGGGCCAGATGGGGCGGCTGGGGATGGGATCGACCATTGTGGCGGCGCTGGTTCGCGGACACTCGCTGGCGATCGGGCATGTGGGCGACAGCCGGATCTATCTCGTCCGGAAGGGCGCCATCCAGCAGCTCACGCAAGATCATTCACTGGTGATGGAGCAGGTCAGACTGGGCTACATCACGCAGGAGCAGGCGGAAAGATCAGAGCTGCAAAACGTGATCCTGCGCGCGCTGGGCGCGGACGTGGAAGTGGAAGCCGACGTGGAAGACCTGGTGGCCATGCCGGGCGACACGCTTCTGATGACGTCCGATGGGCTCACGCGACACGTTCGCGATGACGAGATCCTGGGGATCATTCATGGTTCCCGAGCGCTGGAAAATGCGTGCAGCAGGCTGATTCAGGCGGCGAAAGAGCGAGGCGGCGATGACAACATTACCTGCCTGCTGCTCAGGATTGTGGAGCGCCCCTGGTATAAGAATCTTCTCCGCAAAATTGTTCCCGGAGGTCCGGAATGGCAAAACTCTATTTAAAGTTTGACAGCTCGGTGCTGAAGGAGATCACGCTCAGTCAGGCGCCCGCCACCATTGGCCGGCTGCCGGACAATACCGTGCAGATTGACAATCTTGCGGTCTCCGGACACCACGCCCGGATTACCTGGGACAAGGACCACTACGAGATTGAAGACCTGGGATCACTGAACGGGACCTACGTGAACAACGAGCGGGTGGGCAAGGCCAAGCTGCGCCATTGCGATCTGGTGAGGATCGGCAAACACGAGATTGAATTCAAGAATGAAGGCCCGGCGTTGTTCTCGTCCGTGGCAGCCAAGGCGGGACCCGAAGTTGCCAAGCTGGAAGCCACGGTCATGCTGGATTCCAGGCAGGTGCATGATGGGCATGCCGCCAAAACGGGGCTGGCCCCCGCGGCAATGGCGGCGGCAGCCACGCCGGCCAAAGAACGCGTCGGTATCCTGAACGTGATTCAAGGGAAGACGGACCAGGAGACCTATTTGCTCACCAGCAAGATGAGCATGATTGGCAAGTCTTCCATGGCATCGATCAAGCTCAAGGGATTGTTCGCGCCGAATTCGGCCGCGCTGATCAGCAAGCGAGAGAACAAATACTTCATTGCCCCGGAGCACAAGGTAAAGCTGCGGATCAACGGCGAGGAAGTGTACAGCCAGCGGGAGCTCTCGGCCGGAGACGTGATTGAGATCGGAAAAATGAAGGCGGCATTCAGTTTCCAGGATTGAGCGAGTTACTCCCACAACGGCGGCACGGAGAAAGGCAAAAACCACTAAGGCAGGACCTACCGCGGATTCATGGCACGCCGGGACAGGTTGGCGCGGCTCCGCCCGGACCGGAAGAAATTGCCAGGAATGCCAATCTCCCCATTGCATCCCTGGCAATTTTTTCCGGCCTTCATCCGCCGATTGCCGCGCGTCGGTTTTCTTGAACGTTTGTCGGCGATTTGGACTCGTCCCTGGAAGACCTGGATTCTGTGCGGAACCGGGCAGGAGGCAGATTGAACTCGCGCTTGAACGCCCTGTTGAACGCAGGCTCGGACTCATAGCCGACTTCCGCGGCAATCTGCGCGACACTGTAGCTGGTGGAGTTGAGCATCTGGGCGCCGAGTTGCAGTCGCCAGCGCGTCAGGTAGGTCATGGGAGGCTCGCCGAGATACTGGCGGAAGCGCTCTGCCAGCACGGAGCGCGAAATCCCGGCTTCCGTCGCCAGGCCGGCAATCGTCCACGGTTGCGCGGGATTGCGGTGCATGAGCGCCAGCGCTCTTCCCACTTCAGGGTCGCGTGCGCCGCCCAGCCAGCCGGTCTGCCCGGCAGGAAGTTGCGCCACATAGCGCCGCAGCGTCTCCACGAACAACGCTTCAGAGAGTTTTGCCAGGACGGCCTCGCCGCCGGCGCGTGATGCGTCCGCCTCGTCCACGGAGAAGCGGATGGAGTTTTCCAGCCACTTCCCGGAAGCGTCACTGCGGATGTTGATCTTGAACACCGGCGGCAACCCGGCCAGGAAGAGGCTGCTCAGCCGCTGGTCGCAGCCCATAAACCCGCAGACTACTCTTGTCACCTCGCCTCCGCCGCCCATGCGCACCAGCTTGAGCCCCTCGCAGAGGATGCGCTGCAGTTCCTTCTCGCTATCGACGGGCTTGTGCAGGGGGCCGTTGGCCATGAGGTGCGGGTCCCCATGGGGAAAGACCACGATATCCCCGGCTTCGAGCGGCAAGCGCGAGCCGCCCTCGATCTGAGCAAAGCCCCTGCCCTCAGTGATCAGGTGATAGATGATGAGGTGACTCGACCCCGGAGCCAGATAGGGCGCCAGCCTGCACGAGGCCGGCGACTGAAAGCTCCAGGGCGCCGAAAACTCGCCGCCATAGAACACGGCCCCGTCGAGCCTGACCACTTTCAGAACTTCTGACAGCACGTCCATCGTTTCTCCCCAGCGCATTCACCGGCAGGGCAGCAAAGGCCTCCGGACGGTAAGGCAAGCAAAGTTCATCTTCTCCCCGCGCGGGCAAAAGAGCAAGACGCCCGGATAAGACGGACAGGCGCATTTTGCCCCATATTCAGACATCGGGCGGCCGGGACGCAGACAGTCGCCAGAAACAAAAAACTGAAAACCAAAGGAGAAGCAAATGCCATTAATCCAGGTAAAGCTGATGGAAGAAGTACTAACTGCCAGCCAGAAGAAGGAAGTCATCGCCAGGCTTACGGACGCCATTGTCTCCATTGAAGGCGAAGGCGCGCGCCCGGTGACCTGGGTGGTCCTTGAAGAAGTACGCAGCGGGGAATGGGGCATAGGCGGAAATCCCCTGACCTCGGAAGCGGCTCGCGCCCTGGCGGCTGGTAAACAAGCCGTCGGAAAAAACTGAAGTTCCGCAAAGGAGGAAAGAACCATGAGTGTTGCCACAGGCATACCTGAACTGCAAGGGCTCAAGTCCCGCCTCAAGGACACGTGGATGGCAGGCGACTATGACCGTTTCTCGCGCTATATGGAACAGGATGCAAGTGATTTTTACGAGCGTTTGAACATTCCTCCGGGATGTAATTTGCTCGACGTCGCCTGCGGGTCCGGACAACTTGCCCTGTTAGCCGCTCGTGACGGTGTGAACGTCACGGGCGTTGATATTGCCACCAATGCCGTGGAGCGCGCGCGCACGCGGGCCCGCGCCCTCGGACTACAGGCCCGTTTCCTGGAGGCTGATGCGGAGGCACTACCTTTCGAAGAGGCGAGCTTTGACGTTGTAACCAGCCTGGTTGGGGCCATGTTTGCGCCGCAGCCCGGGCTGGTGGCCAGGGAATTGCTGCGCGTGTGCTGCCCCGGCGGAACCATAGCCATGGCCAATTGGACTGCGCAGGGCTTCGTGGGCCAGATGCTCAAGATCATCGCGAAGTTTATCGCTCCCTCCGGCATGCCATCGCCTTTGCTGTGGGGAGATGAAGCCGTGGTCCGGGAAAGGCTCGGCGCGGGTGTCTCCGCCCTGAACCTGACGCGGCGCTTGTACACCTTCAACTACCCCTTTCCGCCGTCCGAAGTGGTGGATTTTTTCCGGCGGTACTACGGACCCATCAACCGCGCCTTCGCTTCGCTGGGTCCTGAAGGGCAGGAAAAGTTGCGCCGGGAACTCGAAACCCTGTGGTCTTCCCAGAATCTTGCCGGCGACGGGCTGACTGTGGCCAAGGGGGAGTATCTGGAGGTGGTCGCCACGCGTGCCTGAGTTCAGTGTCGCGGAAGTGGCCTGCAACCCAAGATAATCCAGGGACGCAAAACCTTACCGCTGTTTGACCTTGATCACACTGATATACATCTCCTTTTGATCTGCGAAAATCAGCTTGATCAGTGTAATCAGCGGTACGGTTTGCGGTGGCGCTTCTGAGCGCGTGATGGCCTGGCTTTTTCCTGCACGAGCGCAAACTGAATTTTCCTTTGCACGTGGTCGATGCGGTCGGCGAGCACGCGGACGCGGTCGCCGATGGAGAGGACCCGCCCGGAGTGCTGGCCAATGATCTGCCGCGTGTTCTCACGATAGGTATAGTGATCCTCTTCCAGGGTGTCGATGGGCACCAGACCTTCAATGAAAAGCTCCATCAGCTCGACAAAGAAGCCGTACTTCATCACGTTGACGATCAGCGCGTCAAAGTCTTCGCCCAGGCGGCCTTCCATGAACTTGAGCTTCTTCCATTCCATGAGCTCGCGTTCCGCCTCATCGGCGGCGCGCTCAGCCTGGGAGGAGGAGTCTGCAATGTCATGCAGGGTTTCAGGGGACAGGCCGGCAACAGCGCGGAGGTGAGTGGACGGAGTGGACCTGGTGGGCGACGCGGACTTTCGATGATGAGGTTCGTCGTGCGGCTTGCGCCTGGACCAGGGGGAGTGCTCAGGGCTGGAGAAAGTATAGGGGAAGTGGCGGCCGTGCTTCCCATGCTCGTGTGGCACTGTTGCCTGTGCCTCTTCGCGTAATACTTCCTTCAGGATCCTGTGCACGATCAGGTCAGGGTAGCGCCGGATGGGCGAAGTGAAATGAGTATAGGTGGGCGCGGCGAGCGCGAAGTGGCCTTCGTTGACCTCGGAATAACGGGCCTGCTTGAGCGAACGCAGCATCAGGTATGAGAGCACGCGTTCTTCCGCCTTGCCGGTGATTTTGGCAACCAGCTTCTGGTACATGCGCGGCGTAATGTGGACTTCTTCCGGCAGCTCGATCACGGGGGCGCGACGGCCGGAGCCATAGTGGGCGCGCTTATCGGCACGCGTAGTTACGCGCTTGATGGGCAGGGCGCCGACGCCGAGGGAGTAGCCGAAGCTGGCGGCGATCTGTTCAAACTCGAAGATGCGTTTGGGGTCCGGTTTTTCGTGAACCCGGTACAGGCTGGCGATACCGCGCTGTTCGAGATGCGTAGCCACGGTTTCATTCGCGGCCAGCATGAATTCTTCAATCAGGCGGTGCGCCCAGTTGCGCTCCGAGGGCGTGACGCTTTTCATCAGCCCGAACTCGTCAAATTCGATGACCGGTTCGGGCAGGTCAAAGTCGATGGAGCCGCGTTTGGCGCGCCTGCGGTTGAGCACCTGGGCCAGTTCGTACATCAGCTCGAAATCGCCGACCATATCTGCGTATTTGCGCCGCAGGATCGCGTCGCCCTCGATGATGGCATTCACGTCGGTATAGGTCATGCGGTGC
>JBLMYN010000322.1:0-2959 GCA_050258305.1 Actinomycetota bacterium | reverse complement strand
AGCGTTGCGCCTGCCGATTCTAGCTCCGGCATGAGAGAATTCTGCTTCGGGACATGCAGAAGAATTCCAAACCGGCTGACCGCCTTGCCAGGATCATTGAGGATTTCTCCAAGCTCACCATTACTGTGCTGGGAGACCTGATTGCGGATGAATTTATCTATGGCGAGATCGCGCGCGTCTCGCGTGAAGCGCCGGTGCTGATCCTGCGCCACCGCGAGCGCACCGTGGTTCCCGGAGGCGCGGGGAACGCCATTTATAACCTCGCTGACCTTGGCGTCACTGTGTTGCCGGTGGGGGTGATCGGTGACGACGAGCCCGGGCGCATGCTGCTGCATGCGTTCCGGAAGAAGCATATCTCCGTGACCGGAATCCGTCGTGTTAAAGGCCGCAATACGATCACCAAAACGCGAGTGCTTGCGGGCATGACGCACTCGTCGCGACAGCAGGTGATTCGCGTGGACCGCGAGCCGGAAACGCCTCTGGACCGCAGCGCCGTCCACGAACTGGTATATCAAACCCGCGGGTACCTGCGCGCCTCCGATGCGCTGCTCTTATCCGATTACGGATACGGAGCGGCTACACCGCAGATCTACGACCTGATCCGCTCGCGGGCCTCCCTGGACCATGTTCCGGTAACGCTCGATTCCCGCTATCGCACGCTGGCGTACCGCGGCGTTACGGCCGCCACACCCAACGAGGCCGAACTCGAAGAAGCGCTGCGTACGCGCATCGGCGCGGATACCGAGCATCTGTTCGCCGCCGGAAAAGCCATCATGCAGAAAATGAAGCTGCAGTCGCTGCTGGTGACGCGCGGCCGCGACGGCATGGTGGTATTCTCCCGGGCCGGCAAACCGGTGCAGATTCCCATTCACGGCTCTGACGAAGTGGCCGACGTAACCGGCGCCGGCGACACTGTGATTGCCACTTACACTGCGGCCCTGGCGGCAGGGGCCGATGCCGAGTCCGCGGCGCGTCTGGCCAACTACGCGGGTGGAATCGTGGTGATGAAGCGCGGAACAGCCACCGTGACCCGCGAGGAGTTACTGCGCGCGGTGATGGAGGGCTGACCCTGTCCGGCGCGCAGAACAAGCTGGTTACCCTGGAGCAGCTTCGCGAGCGTGTGCGCGCGTGGAAGTCGGCCGGCGAAACAATCACCCTTACCAACGGTTGCTTTGACGTTTTGCACGTCGGGCATATCCGCTACCTTCGCGGCGCAAAAGAGCTCGGCGGAAGAGTTGTAGTCGCGATGAATTCTGACGCCAGTGTGCGCACTCTCAAGGGCAACGGGCGTCCGCGCGTCCCTGAAGGCGAGCGCGCAGAGATCCTGACGGCGCTGGAGGACGTGGACGCGGTCTTCATCTTTGATGAGCCCGACGTACGCGAGTTGATTCGCCTGATCCGGCCTGATGTCCACGCGAAGGGGACTGATTACACTGCGGAAACTGTTCCTGAACGCGACGTCGTGATGGCCTGTGGCGGCCGCGTGGAAATTGTGGGCGATCCGAAAGACCATTCCACCACGGAGTTCCTGAGAAAGGGCGAATGGTCAAAATCCTGATTGTGCGGCTGGGCGCACTCGGCGACATTCTTCATGCACTGCCGGCAGTCACAGCCATTCGCTCCGCGCTGCCGCAAGCGATCATTGGCTGGGCCGTGGAGGAGAACTGGTCTGAGCTGCTTACTACACCCGGCCACAAGTCCCCGCCGGAGGCCACAGGGCCGCAACGGCCCCTGGCCAACCTGATCCATACGGTGAATACCAGACGCTGGCGGGGGAACATTGTTGAAAGGAAGACGTGGAGCGAAATTCGCGGCAACGTGAAGCGCCTGCGCGGTGTTCAGTACGACCTTGCCATTGATTTTCAGGGAAACATCAAGTCGGCCGTGTGCGCCAGGGCGAGCGGCGTGCGGGAGATCAACGGGTTTGCCGATCCCCGCGAAGCGGCAGCGCGCTTTCTGTATACGAGAAAGTTCTCCCGCTCAGGCGAACATGTGATCGAACAGAATCTGGCGCTGGCCAGCCAGGCCCTGCAGCCGTATCTCGGCGGGCAGGAACTAAAACTGCTGGCTCCGCAGCTTCCCTGCGATCCCGCAGCCGAAGCCTGGGCGCAGGCAGAGATCGCGCGGCTCGGCGTTGGAAATTTTGCCATCGTGACGCCCGGGGCGGGTTGGGGGGGCAAGCAGTGGCCTGCCGAGAGATTCGGCCAGGTAGCGCGCGCGCTGGCCGCGCACAATCTAAAGACCCTGGTTAACACCGGGCCGGGAGAAGAAGAACTGGCGGGCATTGTGGTGGAGGTGAGCGGGGGCAGCGCTGTAGCAGTCCGCTGCACGATTGCGCAACTGATTGCCCTGACGCGGCGCGCGCGGATTTTTCTGGGCGGCGATACCGGGCCGCTGCATCTTGCCGCGGCCCTGGGAATTCCTGTGGTGGCCATGTTCGGTCCCACCGATCCGGCACGCACCGGGCCTTTTGGAACTCGAGCAGCGGTCATCCGCCATGCGGAAAGCAAGACAACTTTCTCACACCATCGCGAGCCGGATGAAGCGTTGCTGAAGATCAGTGCGGAAGAGGTCATCAGCGCAGCGCGGCATCTTCTGGGAGGCGAGCATGGCTAGCTGGTCACGGATCGCCATCCACATACGCGTGCCTCTTGGGTTTGTTTTTGCCGCTGCCTATCTCTGGTTCGCCAACCCGGCGTGGAGCTGGCTTCTCGCAGGAATGGTGTTGGTGGCCGCCGGTCTGGCCGTTCGCGCAACCGCCGCCGGACATATTCGCAAAAACCAGGAGCTGGCCACCACGGGACCTTATGCGCATACGCGCAACCCGCTGTACCTGGGTTCCGTTCTGATTGCTGCTGGCTTCGTACTTGCCGCAAAAAATCCCTGGATTGCCTTGGCTGCAGTGCTGATGTTTGTCGCAATTTACATTCCCCAGATCAAGGTCGAGGAAGCGTACCTC
>JBLMYN010000321.1:0-5656 GCA_050258305.1 Actinomycetota bacterium | reverse complement strand
TTGCAAGCCAGCCGAAGAGCTCTGCGGGAGTAAAGAATACGGTGAGCCTGATGGCGGGCAGCGTTCGCACAGCCGAGGGCGGCTGTGCCACCAAATCATGCTCGCGCTTGGTGCCTCAACGAGAAATCTTCCCCAAAGAGCAAGATTTTACCCTTAGTCATTAGCACAGACTCTCTTGTTTGTGCAGACGCGCCTCCTTTGAACGAAAGAAAGCACCAGGCGCACCTGTGCCGCCGAGCATGAGCGGCAGCCAAACCATTCAAGTGCTGGAATCTGTGTCGCGGCAGCAATTCTTGGTTCGTGTTAATTTGCGGCCAATCCCTCGTCGATTAATGATGAATGAGCCACATCACCCAGCCGGCAACCCACATGCCTACCATGAATACGGCAAAGCAATAGGCGCCGTAGCGCACCATTTCACGGGGATTGTTGCGGAAGCAGATTCCAAACACGATGGAGGAGAACAGCGCAAACAGGAATGCGGCGGAAAAATGCGAGAGTTGGAGAGCGAGGATCACGGTTTCTTCCCGATAGCAATATGATAGGCGTCAACAGCGCTGATGATGTTTAAAAGTCCGGCGACGGCGATGAATTTGGTGCCGTAATCGGCGGTTGCGATGTAGATTGCGGTTGCGCCCCAGTCAAACATCCGTCCCAGTATGTACAGCGCTCCCGCGCCGAGATCGCTCACGAAGCCGAGGATATCCAGCAGATCGCCGGTATTGGATTTGTAGATCTTGCCGTTCATGGCCAGGCCAAAGGCAAACATCGCCGCCACGCAGATCAGTAGCAGCAGTCCGCGAATCCAGCGCTTTTGAATGAGGTGGCCGGCGCCGGGAATGAGCCAGGCAACGGCCGGCGCGACGAACGCCATGGCTGAAGGGGCAGGCGTCGCCATTGCTGCGGCCCGCGACGGTGTGGTGCTTGTCTCTGTGTTTGCCATTAAATCAAAACCAGCTCACGTTGTATTTTACCTGTTACTTCCGCGCCGCCGTTCCGGGTGAGCACATTGACCTCACTGCGGACCCCGAATTCCGGCAGGTAAATGCCGGGCTCGATGGAAAAGCAGGTATTGGGGATGATCTCGCGTTCGTCCTTCGTCTCCAGGTTATCCATGTTGGCGCCATTGCCGTGAACGTTCTCGCCTATGGAGTGGCCGGTGCGATGCACAAAGAATTCGCCGTATCCGGCGGTAGTGATGAACTCACGCGTGGCCTGGTCCACCTCCCAGCCGGCAATGCGGCGTTTCCCCGCATACGCCTCCTGGACTTTCTTCACCCCGGCGTCGCGCGCACCGCTCACGACATTGAAGATTTCCACCTGTCTGTCCGTCGGCGTCCCGATGACACCGGTCCAGGTGATGTCGTAATACACGGCCGCGGGCGTGTTCTTCTTGCCCCAGATATCGAGCAGCACGAAGTCCCCGGACTTGATTTCTGCTGAGCCCTGCGCCTTCGGCTCGTAATGGGGATTGCCGCTGTTGGCGTTTACGGCGACGATGGGCAGGTCTTCTGTAACGATGTTCTCACGCCGGAAGGCCTCGGCGATCCACTGCTGGATCTCGTATTCCGTCACGCGGCCACTGCGCACTCGCCTGCCAACCTCTTTGAAAACTTCGGGGACGATGGCGTCAATCGAATCGCGGGCTGCAAAATGGCTGGCAATCTGTTCTTCGGTCCATGCCGCTTCAAAACGAGCCACCAGATCGCCGGAGCTGACTATCTCCTTGCCGAAGCTGCGCACCAGTTCCACGGTGCCCGCATCCACCAGGCCAATATATGGGATCACATTGTTGGGCGAGTACTGCATGGCCACGGTGCGGTAGCGCACCAGCATGGATTGCAGGTTGTCCCACAACTCGCGCCAGGAAGAATACTGCCGCTTGCTCCCCGGCAGGGAGTCGAGGTGGCCGGCTTCAATCCGGTGAACGAGCTTCACCGGCTCGCCTTCGCGCGGAATCACATAAAACCAGCGGCGCGTCACCATCAGGCTCTCCGGTACGCCCAGGACTTTGTAGGCGATGGGGTCGCGATGGTGGTGATCGTAAAACAGCCACGCGTCAATGTTGCGCTCGTGCAGGGCTGCCTGGATGGCTTTCAGGTCCATGAGAGTGTGAATACTCTATTTAACCACACTCAAGCCCTCGCAGGCAGGAGCCTGGTGTCGTCTTTCGGCGGTGAAAAGTGAGACGCGGTATGCCGCGAACGCGGCATGCCGCGTCTCTACGTTTGGACTTTGTTCGGAACGTTGGAGGCTTTCGTCACGCCACCTTCGCGGCCGCAGCCGGTTCCTTGGACGGCTTGAATATTCCGTCATATACAAAGAGCATTACCGCCGTCAGAAGGCCAATTCCAGTGAAACACCACCAGAAGAGAGTTGGCTTGTGTTGCACCTCGCCAAAATAGTGCAAAAGAAATCCGCCCAGGGGCCCGCCGATAAATGCGCCGATTCCGATGGGGAGGAAGGCAAAGCCCATGTAAGTCCCCTGCTGTCCGGAGGGAGCCAGCAGCGATACGTATTCGTAATACCGGGGAGAAAGAACAATCTCGCCCAACGCCACCACCGCCAGAGTGAGATAGGCAAAAAGCACGCTGGAGTGCACAACCAGCAGCAGCCATGCCAAACCCGATACCAGTGTTCCCAGCGTGATCGCCCGGAAAGCCGGGACCTTGCGCAACATGACGCTCACCGCAACCGTAAGCGAGATCACCAGGACTGGGCCGGTCGTCAGCATTCGCGCAGTGTCCGTATTCGGATTGACGTAGTCATGAACATAGATCGGCAGGGTCAGGAACTCCTGCCAGTACGCGATCCAATACCCGGAGAAGATCAGGATGAAGAGCATGAATTTGGGATTGGAAACTACGGTTCCGAAGTTCCTGAGGGTCTGGCCGATGCTGGTCACCTGGACTTCATCCGACTTCCTGGGCTCTTTGAAGAGCAGGAGCACGGCAAAGAACATCACAAAGACGCTCAGAGCAGCCACACGGAAAACGTTGTTCACACTCATGCGGTCCTGGACCCAGGATGCCGTCAATGGCCCCAGGGCTCCACCGATGTTCACCAGAGTGTAATAAATCGAGTATCCAAGAGACCTGACGTTCTCCTGGGAAGCGCGTGCCGTGGTGCCCGCCACGCACGGTTTCACCATGGCGATGCCGAGAGCCGGCAGGATCATCACGATGGTCACAAACGCAGGCAGGGGAATCGCGTTACGCACGGGCGCGAGCCAGTTTGACGCCAGGGAGCCCATGGTGAAGTACGCAGCCGTCAAAATCAGGTAAGCCAGAGACAGCGCGCGCCGAAAACCGAGCCGGTCCGCGACAGTTCCTCCGAAAATAGCCAGCACCCAGACCCACGTTCCGAACTGGCCCGCCAGAGTACCTGCCTCTGTGGTGGAGAATTTGAGATTCTCGTGCAGGTAACGCACGATCACGGCGAAAGCCGCGTAATAAGAGAGGCGCTCGAACAACTCGGTAACGTTTGCCACCCAGAAGGGCCGGTCAAAGCCGGTGCGTACATCTCGAAGGCGCTGTGAAAAAGACAAAGTTGCTCTCCTGTCAGCTCTTTTCAGCCGCAGAAAGACGCTCGCGAACTCTTTCCGCAGTAATTCCTGAGACCCGTACGATCTTATTTCGGCTGGTTTCGCCGCTGGCTATGCTAACCGAGGAACGCGGAATTGCAAATATATCGGCGAAAAATTCAATCACCGCCTGGTTAGCTCTGCCCCCCACCGGGGGAGCGGTCAATGACAGTTTCAGAGCATCGCCGACGGTTCCGGCAATGGCGTTCTTACGCGCTCGCGGATGGACCTTCACCGCGAAGGTCACACCCCTGCTGGTTTCATTTACCGGAAACATTGCCGTAGTGAAAAACCAAACTCCGCCGCAACCGCGATGGCGGCCACAACGACCTGCGGATTCTGTCTAAGATCGCGGTGCAGCAGCCATGGCACGGCGATGGCAAACAGCGCGAACAACAGCAGGTTGGCCAATGCGCTGGTTCGGGCGAGCAGCCTGTCACCCGGCCTGGCAATGCGCACCAGGTTCAGCAACGCGCCAAAAATCAAGACAAGGCCGCCGCTAAAAAACCAGATCGCCTCGACGGTAAGGCTCTTGTGTACCAAAAAAGTCACAACACAGTGTGTGAATCCAAGCAGCAGCACTATCCAGGCAAAAACACGGTCGGTCGTCTTCATGGTCTCGGCCTCGCTCCAAAGATCGCCGTCCCCACGCGCACGCAGGTGGAACCTTCTTCAATGGCGACTTCGAAATCATGCGACATTCCCATGGAAAGCACATCCATCTGTATGCGGGGGAGCTTGCGCGCGGCAATCTGGTCGCGCAGATCGCGTAACAGCCGAAAATACATGCGGGCCCCCTCCGGGTTCTCCGTAAACGGCGGAACGGTCATTAACCCGCGAACCTGAATGTGATCGAGGCCGGCTGCTGCCTGCAGGAGTTCTTCCAGAGCGGGCGATCCCACAGGTATGCCCGCCTTGCTGGCCTCGTCGCTGACTTTGATTTCAATCAGCACAGGCAGAGTCTTGCCCACCTGCATGGCAGCCTCGTTCAGCTTTTGAGTGAGGTGGAGGGAATCAACGGCATCCACCGCATTGAACAACTCCGCGGCCTTTTTGGCTTTATTGCTCTGCAGATGTCCGATCAGATGCCACTCGGCTTCTTGCAGGTCCTCAAGCGCAGGGGCCTTCTTTTCGAACTCCCGCACCCGGTTCTCGCCAAACACCCGCAACCCGGCTTCGTACGCCTGACGAATGCGCTCGGGTTCCACCGTCTTGCTCACCGCCATCAGGGTGATGTCTTCCGGCTTGCGCCTTACGCGCGCGGCGGCTGCGGCAACGCGCTCGCGGACAGCGGCGATGTTTTCGGCGATCGACATGCCCGAATTATAGGTTCCGCGCAACAAACCCACCACGGAGACACGGAGGCACTGAGTTAGACCGGTCACGTGCGGCTCATTCGAGTTTCAACCAGGGAAGAACGCCCGCCCGAATTCGGCTGCCCCGGAGTTTCGGTGAGCGGGTTACTTTTCACCCTGCAGCGGCTTCCGCGCGAAGTAATACAGCGAATAGCCCAGCAGGCCAAACATAATCACCGAAAGGATATTGCTGTTCGCCAGCGAGGGAATCAACCTCGGTCCCCAGGCAATGGAATTTTCCGGCAGCCAGCGCTTGGCTTCCATTACCTTGATGACCATTCCCGCCAGTCCCACGATGCCGCCGGCAGCAATCAGGCCGCTTGAATATAGCGCGCCCGGGCTGACTTCACTCTCTTCCACCTTTTCGCCTGCGCGTTTGGCGCTGTATTCCACCAGCCAGCGCACCACGCCGCCGGCAAAGATCGCCAGAGTTGTGGCGATGGAGAGATAGAAACCCACAGCAAATGAGAGCGAGCGGACGCCCAGCAGTTCTACCGCAATGACCAGAAACACTCCCAGAAGGATCAAACCCCAGGGCAGGCGGCGCTGCAGAATGCCGTTGATCACGGTGGCCATCAACTGGGCCTGCGGCGCGGCGGCGCGGGCGCTGCCAATGCCCTGGATCCACTGGATCTCAAATTTGCCGCTCTGCGGGTTGTAAAAGTAATAACCGTTCGGTACGACCGGCGAATTGATGGACGTGTAAAGGACCATCCCC
>JBLMYN010000320.1:0-2984 GCA_050258305.1 Actinomycetota bacterium | reverse complement strand
CCAGGTAGCAGACGTTGTAGTAGCCGAAGTAGTCGTAAAGCGCGTAAAGCGTGGCATGGCCGAGGCCCGCCCAGAAAATCACGTTCAGGTGGAAGGCACCCGGCGGAAAATCAAAAATGCGTGAAGCGCTCAGGTGTGGCAACCCGGAGAGGATGACCCAGAAGCAGCCGATCATCACGCCGCCTAACATCACAACGGAAAGGTTGCCGACCGCGCGGATCCGCCGGTAGAGCAGGAGGATAAGAAACAGGGGAATGGTGGACGCAAACACGCGAACTTCCCACGGCGTCATACTGGGAACAAGGTAATGAAAATAGTTGGCGAATCCGATGCTGCCGCTGGCCACCGAGAGCGGAGCCGAGAACATGATTTGCCAGACCACCAGGAAGGAAAGCCATCGGCCTGCGCCTCTCGGTCCGAAAGCCTCCCGCAGGTAGTGGTAACTACCTCCGGCCTTGGGCATTGCGGCGCCAAGTTCCGCCCACACCAGGCCGTCGCAAAAAGCCAGCGCGGCGCCGACCAGCCAACCCAGCATGGCCTGCGGCCCGCCCATCGTTGCCAGAAAAAGCGGGATGGTGATGAACGGGCCGATGCCCACCATGTCCGTAATGGCAAGCGAGGTGGCGTGGAGAAATCCCAGGTCGCGCCGCAGGCCCGCTTTGTGCCCAGATTCTTCCATTATTCGTCCTACGTCCACCTGACACCGGCTGCCTGTCCAGGCTTTTCGGTCACGCCCGTGTTCTTCAGAAGATCAAGGATGTCTTTCAAGTCCGGTGCAGGCTGCGCAGAATCTCGGACTTTAACTGCTGCGGAGGCTTGCGGCTTTTCGATTCGGAAAGCATGAAATAGACGGACTGGGCGGCCTCACGGAGATGGTCCACGCAGTATGGACAGCCACGCTCAATATGTTCCTTGACCGCCACTGCCTCCTTCGGCCTCAGCAAGCCCAGCAGGAACAGTTCATAAACGTCGTCTAGATATTGGCACTCCATGTTCCCATCACAGCGCGCAGGCGGTGCCGCAAAAAGCGCAGTCCGGCGCGCAACTCGTGCTCAATCCGGCCCGGAGGCTGTTCAACCTGCCGGGCGATTTCAGTTTCTGTAAAGCCTTTCACAATCGCAAGCTCCAACAACTCACTCTGAGGCCGGGGTAGTCGGCGAACCAGCTTCTCCAGCAAGCTGCGCCGTTTTTCCACCTGTTCAATATCAGCAGGCCGGGGCATCCATGAATTCAATTTTGTCAGTGATTGCAGGCGGGAATAGGCCGTGGTCCGCAAACCTTCCTGCGCGCGCTGCCAGTCAACAGCCTTTGCCCGGGCCTCCAGCGCCAGCCAGACCTTTACGCTGCCGCCCCCCGCATGGACACGCTTTGCGTCCCGCCACAGCCGGACGAAAACCCCCTTGAGGATCTCCTTCGCGGCCTCGCTGTCAGAAACAATTTCAGTGATCAGCCCATACAGACCGGGGGCGGCAATATCGTAGAGATGAACCAGCGCCGACTCGTCGTGCTGCGCGATGCCCGCCAGCAGTTGCCGGACTGTAGGTTCCTGGCCCATATTTCCACGTTGTGGAGCCCGCACTATGAGGGGTAATTCTTTGGAAATCTTCTAGTCCGCCCCTATACGGAAGGGTCAGCGAGCCCGGCCTTGAACACCTTGTGCCGGGCTGATGCACTCATGATTATAAGACCGGCCGCGGGCCGGTCGCTGAAGGAGCGACCCGTCCAAACTGTTCCCATGCAAACCGCTCACGATCCTTTGATCGTCTTGACCGCTGCATCCCACACAGCCAACGTCTTGTGGAAATAGGAGTAATTCGCAAGGTGGCATCCGATGGCGGTGTTGTTTCCGAAAACCGGATCTTCCACCGACGGCCGCCGCGTCTTGACCGACTGGAAGAAATTCCAAAGATGCTGTGCATCTTCATTGTAGCCGGGCGGCGTGTGGTAGCTGGTACCTTCAATCGGCTGCGCAGTCCCTGGCGCTGTTCTGTGCTCGGCTTCCCACTGTTTCACATATTCCGCATGCAGTTTGGGAGGAAAGCTGGAGGCATAGTAGCAGGGCGAGTGGTCCTTTCCATCCTGCGATGAAACGGTGAATCCGCGTCCCTGAATCTCAATGGTTCCGCGGGTCCCCAAAATGCGAACCACCTCATCTTCTTCATTGTCCAGCGTCACGCGAATCATGCAGCGGAAGCTGGGGTATTCGTAAACCGTGGACATCTGGTCAGGATAATCACGCTCGTCATCTTTCCACTGGAAATGCCCGCCCACAGAGTAAGCGCGCTCTGGAGGTGCGGTGACACCCATCACGTAATGGATTCCAGTAAGAAGGTGGACGTAAAGGTCGCCCGGAATCCCTTCGCCGTAGTCGCGGAAGGCCCGCCACCGGGCAAAGCGGATGGGAGAAAAAGGATGCTTGGCGGCCGAACCCTGCCAGGTATCCCAATCGAGATTTTCGGTGGAGAGATCGGGCGGAGGCGGATACACCCACGCGCCGCAAGGGGTATTCCTGCCCATGGTATCTTCAACCAGCCGGACATCGCCGATGGCACCTGAGTCAATCAACTCCTTGGCCTTTGCATAAATAATTGAGCTGCGGCGCTGGCTGCCGATCTGCACGATCCGCTTGTGCTTTTCCGCGGCCTCGATGATTGAAAAGCCTTCCTTGACCTCGTGCGTCATGGGTTTTTCGCAGTAGATATCCTTCCCCGCGTTGCAGGCATCCATGATGATGCGCTCGTGCCAGTGGTCAGGCACAGCCGCAACGATGCAGTCAATGTCCTTATTTTCCAACAGTTCCTGGTAGCGCCTGGTCGCGGGAACAGTCTTGCCGGTTTCCCTCTGGATAATTGAATTCGCAAGTGTATGCCGCCCGTCGTAAAGATCGCAGGCTGCCACGCATTCAACACCGGGAAGCCTGATGGAAGTTCCCAGCAGACCTGAACCCTGCATGCCAATGCCGACCATGCCAAAGCGCACGGTGT
>JBLMYN010000319.1:0-3508 GCA_050258305.1 Actinomycetota bacterium | reverse complement strand
TCATTCAGGCTGTGATTGAGCCGGTGTCCATCGCCTTTGCCACGGCGAGTTCAGAAGCCGCCCTGCCGCGGGCCATGGAGGCGATGGAGGCGTTCGGCGTGCCGCGCCAGATTGTCGCTTTTGTCATGCCGACCGGCTACAGCTTCAATCTTGACGGCAGCACGCTCTATCTATCGCTCGCGGCCATCTTCGTAGCCCAGGCGGCGGGAATCCATATGAGCATTGGGCAGCAACTAATCATGATGCTGACGCTCATGCTGACCAGCAAGGGCGTCGCCGGCGTGCCCCGGGCCATGCTGGTCATCCTCTCCGGCACCGTGGATTCATTCCATCTCCCCATGTGGCCGGTCGTGATCCTGCTGGGTGTCGATCAACTTATGGATATGGCCCGCACCGCGACCAACGTACTCGGAAACTGCCTGGCAACGGCTGTGGTGGCGCGATGGGAAGGGTCGCTGGGCAAGGAGGTTCCCTCTCCTACGGTGCTCGACGCCGTCGCGGAATAGCGGAGAAACCTGGGGTTTCGAGCCCAGGGAGCCTTCCGCGCTACATTGGCGGCATCTGCCGTAAAATGGGAACGTCGCCGATTGCCTGGGCAATCTTCATCCAACTCCACTTTGGGTTCTGCGAGTTGGTTGCTGGTTTCCTGGTGAATGGTCCGGGAAACTGGATCAACCTGCCGCGGTCCCAGGCTGGAGCCCAGCGGGCCTTGCGCTGGTAATTAACCGGAACTTCAAACTTGATGATTCGCGCCATAGCTTGCTCTCTTTGCCCGCCTGTTCTTCTATGCATCCGAAATGCCAAACCGAACCAACTGTCTTTAGTCAGAATCTGCGCTGCGGGTGTGTCAATTGGCGCACTCTACCGCGCTTGGCTTGCGCCACCCTGCCCAAATCGCGCAAGCCGATTGCGCGCCGAGCCCGGGAATAGCTTGCTTTTTGGAGTCCCATCAGTCGCACCAGACAGGCCAGCCATCATCTAATCTCGTTACTGTGGGATAATTATCTGTTTTGCCTGTTTGCCTTGCGCCATCGCCGGATGGAAGGCCAGAGGAGGCTGTTTGGATTTCCAACTCAATGATGAGCAGTTACAACTGAAGAAGTCTCTGCGGGAGTTTGCCGAGCGCGAGATCCTGCCCAATGTCATGAAATGGGACGAATGCGGCCAGTTCCCTACCGAGGTGGTCAAGGAATTGGGGAAAATGGGCGTTCTGGGCATCATCTTCCCTGCCGAGTACGGAGGCGCGGGTCTTGGCTATGTTGAGTACGTGATCGCCATTGAAGAACTCTCGCGCGTCGATGGTTCCATCGGAATCATTGTGGCAGCCCATAACTCCCTCTGCAGCAACCACATTTTCGTGGCGGGCAATGAAGTACAGCGTCGCAAGTACATTCCCAAGCTGGCGACCGGAGAGTTTCTCGGCGCGTGGGGGCTGACGGAGCCTGGCTCGGGTTCCGATGCCGGCGGCGCGCGCATGAGCGCCGTTCGCAAAGGAAAGAGCGGCGGCTGGGTACTGAACGGCACTAAAACCTTCATTACCAACGGCAGCCATGCTGATGTGGCCGTGGTGATCGCGGTGACTGATCGCACGGCTCACACGCATGGGCTTTCCGCGTTCATCGTGGAGAAAGGGGCCAAAGGTTTTCGTCCCGGGAAGAAGGAAAACAAACTCGGTCTTCGCGCCAGTGACACATCTGAGCTGATCTTTGAAGATTGCTGGGTGCCGGAAGAAGCGCTGCTGGGCAAGGAAGGCGACGGGTTTATCGACGCCATGCGGATTCTGGATGGCGGGCGCATTTCCATTGCCGCGCTGGGACTCGGTATGGCGCAGGGCGCCTACGAGGCGGCGCTCAAATACTCAAAGCAGCGGCAGCAGTTCGGCAAGCCGATCAGTGAATTCCAGGCCATACAATGGAAGCTGGCGGATATGGCGACGGAAATCGATGCTGCCCGCCTGCTCACCATGCGCGCGGCCGCGATGAAAGATGGCGGCATGAAGACGACCCTGGAATCGTCGATGGCCAAGCTGTATGCCGGTGAAGTGGCGGTGAGATGCGCCAATGAGGGCGTACAGATCCACGGCGGATACGGCTTTATCAAAGATTATCCGGCGGAAAAGTTCTACCGCGACGTGAAGCTTTGCACCATTGGAGAAGGCACCAGCGAGATTCAGAGGCTGGTGATCGCCCGGCAGATTCTGAAAGATTAAGAGCTGTTTCAACGCGCGCTTTGAAGGGGCACGGGAATGAGTGGTGCCGCCACAGCCCAACGGGTGGGCTAAGCGCCTGAGGTTCCATGGCCGATACGATCCAATCCTGGGTTGAACGAATTCGCGCAGGCGAGGTGCGTGCCCTGGCGCGGGCCATCAGCACGATTGAGGATGGCCGGCCAGAATCCATCCTGTTGCTGAAAGCCCTGTTTCCATACAGCGGGCGGGCGCGCGTGATCGGCATCACCGGAGCGCCCGGCGCGGGCAAGAGCACACTGGTAGATCAGTTGGCGCGCGAATACCGCAAGCGGCAACACACAGTCGGCATTATTGCCGTAGACCCGACCAGCCCCTATACCGGCGGCGCAATTCTGGGTGACCGCATCCGCATGCAGGCGCACCATGCTGATGCCGGCATCTACATTCGCAGCATGGCCACGCGCGGGTTTCTGGGTGGCCTGGCCCGCGCCACCAACGATGTGGCCACGGTGCTCGACGCCAGTGGAAAGGACATGGTGCTGATTGAAACTGTCGGCGTGGGCCAGGACGAAATCGACATTGTGCGACTGGCGGATGTCACGGTCGTGCTCCTGGTGCCGGGTATGGGCGACGATGTGCAGACGATCAAGGCCGGGATCATGGAAATCGCTGACATCTTTGTCATTAACAAGAGTGATCGCGAGGGCGCCGACCGCGTGGAACGCGAGATCCGGGCCATGCAGACCCTCTCTATCCGGAAAGACGCCTGGACTCCGCCGATTGTGAAGACCGTGGCCAGCGAAGGCAGGGGGGTGGCTGACCTGGCGACAGCGATCGCCAACTACGAAACGTTCCTGCAGAACAAGGATCTGCTGCTCAAAAAGAAAATCAGCAACTGGCGGGAGCGACTGGTCGAGATGCTCCGCCAGGAACTGCTGGAGCGGTTGCTGCGCGAGAGCCTTTCTGAGGACGAACTGGCCCGCCTTGCATCCGATGTCGCCGAGCACCGGCGTGACCCCTATTCTCTGGTGGAGGAAGTGGTGGCAAATTTCAGTCCGGCACAACCCTTTGATTCACCACGGAGGCGCGGAGACACGGAGAAGACCAGGATTGGTTAGTTCCTGTCCGATGCCATCCTACGAAATTTATTCCTAAGGCGACATTGCTAGCAGCAAGCCGCTAGCAGCCAGGAGCTGTTATGCACACCATTGATCATCTCGGAATCGCGGTGAAGTCGCTGGCCCAGGCGCGCAAGTTTTACGAGCAGCTTGGGCTGGAGGTTGCAGATGAGGAAACTGTTCCTCATGAAAAGGTTAAAGT
>JBLMYN010000318.1:0-3520 GCA_050258305.1 Actinomycetota bacterium | reverse complement strand
CAAAACGGCAAAAACTGTGGGCGCCAGGACGAATCCGAAAAAGATCATGCCGCCGATCCAGACGATCAGACAAATCAGCATTAACGCTCGCAGCCAGGTCATAGCGGTACGGGAACGCTCTGGATGATATCGCGGATAATGGTTTCCGCCTGTTCAGATTTTTTCAACGTGGAAGAATAGCGCGCATTGATGACCACGCGATGGGAGAAGACCGCGACGGCCAGAGATTTGAAATCCGCGGGTGTCGCATATTTGCGCCCATCAAGATACGCCATGGCTTGCGCTGCCCGGTACAACATGATCGAGCCCCGAGGGGAGACTCCCAGCGCCAGCGATTCCGATTCGCGCGTACGCTTTACAATTTCCAGCGCGTAGTCCACCAGGGAATCGTCCACCTTCACCTGCGTGACCTCGTCCTGCATGGTGGTTACGTCAGCGCCGCTGGCGATCGGCCGAACCTGCTCCAGCCTTGCCGCGCCGGCCTCCGAGCGCAGGATCTCACGCTCATTCTCCGCCTGCGGATATCCCATGCGCACCCGTACCAGAAAACGGTCAAGCTGAGATTCCGGCAACGGATAGGTGCCGTGATGTTCCACCGGATTCTGTGTAGCCAGGACCAGAAAGGGTTGGGGCAGAGGATGCGAGTGGCCATCCATGGTGACCTGACCCTCATTCATGGCTTCCAGCAGCGCCGATTGCGTTTTCGGAGTGGTGCGATTGATTTCATCGGCGAGAAGAACATTGGTGAAGACCGGCCCGGCTTTGAATTCAAACTGCTGCTCAGCCGCCGAATAGACGGAAATGCCCAGCAGGTCCGATGGCAGCATGTCACTGGTGAACTGAATACGCTGAAAGCCGCAGTCAAGCGTTCGTGCCAGAGCATGCGCAAGCGTGGTCTTGCCCACTCCCGGGACGCCTTCGATCAGCACGTGACCGCGCGCCAGTACGGCCACCAGGGCCATGCGAACAACTTCATCATTTCCGCGGATAATTGCACGCAACGACTGCTCGATTGCGGCGGCGCGGACGGCTGCAGAGGAGTGGAGCTGCGTTGAAACCATGTGTTGGGCTCTATTGTATCGCCCTGACGCAAATTGCGCAGGGGCATGCAAAACCTTACCGAGGCCAGGTTTATCCTACTATGCGCGTGTTCTCTGATTAGCTCAAGACGCCAGCCAGGTTCCAACGGTTATTAAAGTAACGTGTTCATCAGTGGAATACCTGAGAGGAAGTTGCAGACTGTACGGAGTTGCCAATGCAAACTGGGCCGCTCCGCCGCGGGATGAAGTCCCTTCCGGCGGAGCAGGCCCCGGCAGAGATTTACTTGCTCGCGGCTGTTACCAGTTCTTTTTCGGCAAAATACCAATCCTTCACTTTCAGGTCGCCATTGCTCCTGGCGCGAACGTCAGCATCCTGCTTGGTTTGTGGCGGAGGCACGATCACCGGCTTTCCGGGCACCCAGTTGGCCGGAGTGGAAACTGCATTTGCATCGGCGGTCTGCAACGCATCAAACACACGCACGATCTCAGCAATATTTCTGCCCAGAGACAGAGGGTAATAGAGGAGCGCGCGCACATTCTGCTTGGGGTCGATGAAGAACACGGCGCGTACCGCCGCGGTATCACTGGCTGCCTCGTGCACCAGTCCATAAAGACCGGCAACCTTCTGGTCCAGGTCTGCCACCACGGGGAAGTCCACTTTTACGTTAAAGTTCTGCTCGATGTTGCGCAGCCATGCAATGTGGGCGGGCACTGAATCGACCGAGACGCCGATCAACTGTACGTTTCGCTGGTCGAATTCCTGGTAATTGCGGGCGAACTCCACGAATTCCGTGGTGCACACAGGAGTGAAATCGGCGGGGTGAGAAAAGAGCAACACCCACTTGCCCCGGCTGGTGTAATCGCTCAAGCGGATAACACCATGCGTGGATTTGGCCTGGAAGTCAGGCGCCTGCTCGTTGATACGGGGAATTCTGGTTTCTGTTGGCAATTGGCTCATGGTTCTCCTCCAAAAATTTGTTAAGTGCTTGAACTTCGGATTGCTGCGTTTGCTTGCGCGCCACTTCACCAACAATCAGGACCGCAGGGGGCGCGATCCCAAGGGCGAAGGGCAGATCAGAAACGGTGAGATGACAAACCTGCTGCTTACTCCGGCTGGCGTTCGATACCAGGACGCACGGCGTATTGGCGTTCAGGCCCGACTGGATCAGTTGTCGCGCCGTCCCGCTGTAATCCGGCCCGGGCATGTACACAGCAAATGTTGTCCGCTCCCGGCCGGCGCCGTGTGGCAGTGACTTCTGCTCTCCCGTGCGGCAATGGTGAGCGGTGGACAGCACCAGGGCGGATGCTGCCCTGCGGTCAGTCAGCGTGATGCCCGCTGCCGAAGCGGCTGCTGAGACCGCGGTAATCCCGGGTATGACTTCAAACGTTATCCCCTCCCTGCGCAGGGCATCCATCTCCTCGCCAAGACGCCCCAGAATCGCTGGGTCGCCCGATTTCAGCCGGACCACCCGGCTGCCGTTGTGCGCGTGCCAAACCATCAGAGCATTGATTTTTTCCTGGCTGTTGGCGCGGCTGCCGCAACGCTTTCCAACGTTGATGATTTGTGCCGCTGCGGGGATGATGGCGAGAATTTCCGCAGAGACAAGATCATCGTGCAGCACGACTTCAGCCGAAAGAATGGCTGACATCGCTCTTACGGTGAGCAGATCAGCAGCTCCCGGTCCCGCGCCGACAATATGGACGTTTCCCGGCATATCTTTTCCTGCTAGGCGCTTTTCTCCGCCCGCAGAAGCGTACCGCGTTCCCAATCTTCAACCGCGTTCAACAGGCGCGCGATCAACTGGTCCGTCCCGCCAATCAGGTGCAGGCCTTCATGTTGGTGTTCCCTGAGGGCATCTCTCAGTCTTACTTCGAGTTCATTGCGTCGCGTGTGTTCCACTGTTTTCTCCCGTTTTGTTGTTACCATCGTTCGTCTGCGGTTGCGCGAGCGCCAGCAGGTGCAGCAATTCCTTCCGGTGGTCTCCGGTCGGCAGTGCGCGGCGCAGCATCGATCGCATTCGCCCCAGCCACGCGGTCCAGCTTTCATATTCAAAGCCGTATTGCATTTCCAGATTCTTGCGGACTCGTTGCGCCAGCGCGGGGCTGTTTCCGCCCGTGGATATGGCGATCTGGAACTCGCCCCGGCTTACGAGAGCCGGAGAGTAAAAATCGCAGAATGGAGTGTCATCCACCGCATTGCACAGAGCCCCGGCAGCCTTTCCTTCGGCGTAGACAGCATGATTTACTTCAGGTGAATCTGTCGCGGCAATCACCAGGAAATAGCCCAGGGCCATGCCGGATACAAACGGCTGCTGAACGTGTTGCAGCCGCTTCTGCTCGGCCCATTCCCGGATGCGCCGGGTAACTTCCGGCGCGATCACGGTAACGTCAGTGGCCGAGCGCAGCACGCCCTCGATCTTTTGTTCGGCAACCGTCCCGCCGCCTACGATCAAAACCTTGCGGCCTTCCAGCTTTAGAAA
>JBLMYN010000317.1:0-4063 GCA_050258305.1 Actinomycetota bacterium | reverse complement strand
ATCGAAGGCCGGATCATTTTCGACATGGATGCCGCGACCGCAGCCAGGGTCGCAAGCCATCTGGCGGGCTCACCCATGCCGGCCAGTGATGAAGTAGCGCGAGAGACCGTTTGTGAACTCGCCAATATGGTCATCGGCAGCGCCATTACCACATTGAACGATCAGGGGTTCCAGTTCAAGATCAATCCTCCCGTCGTACACTCCGACACGCTGGGTGAAAAAAGCAGCGAGGACCAGGAGGCGCTGGTCATGTGTTTTGACAGCGCCGGCAGCCGCGTTTTCATGAACGTAGCCATGCGCTATAACCAGCGCAGGAAGGCAGACCGGTAACCGGGAATGATTGCCGGAAACGGGAGCACTGCCAGACTGTCATGCTCCAGACCCATCCCATTACGCGTTCTCATCTTTTAAATCGCGGAATCCGGCTCGATGCTGCTGTACGAGCTGCTGCAGCATGGAATGCAGCACGGTAACGGAATCAAACAGTGTCTGGATCCCGCCGCTGCCCCAGGTCAATTGCTTGTCTTCAAGATCATGGCACAGGTCGCGGATAATCTGGGCAAAGCGTCGAATGCGTTCCGCGGCAAGAAATGACGCCAGCGCTTCCTTCTTCTCACTCTGAGCGATATGCAGTTCGTTCACCGTCCACGCCGTCATGCGCATTTCATCCAGAGCCTGGCGAAACTCACCGAGCGCGGCCAGGTCAGCAAGCGGCGCCGTCTGAAGCTGCCTCTCCAGCATCCGCAGGTCTTCCGTTAGTTTCCGCAACGCGGCGGCGAGAACAAATCCGGCGTCTCCCATAAGTCTCTTTGCACCTATTTTGATGCGGGCAAGATGCGGGGTGAAGATGCTTCCCGGCGGAAAGCTGACCAGTAGCACAGCAGGGACTTACGTAATCAGGTGATTCCCATTTCAGGAAAAACCCGTGGCGCACACTCATTCCACAAACTCTGCTAAATCCCCGTAGGCTTTCACCAGGGTCTCCGGCGCCTTGACCTTCCTGTGGGAGAGCATGCTCTTGAGTTCCAGCGCGTTTACCGCCGCCTGGCCTTTATAGTGATTGTTGGTGATGGCAAATGTTCTTTCTGATTTCTGCTCCACGCTGCGGATCTTCTCCGCCCAGGGTTTCAGCTCTTCAGGTTTGTAGAGGTAATCGTAGCGGTCGTTGCGATTGTCCGCCTGAAACCACTCTTTGTAATTGCGGCCGTGAAGGCGGACATAGCCCACCGCTGACGTCACGTACTGGGTTGCGCGCAGCGACGCACCCAGCCGCGGCTGGTCGATATTGCAGAACCCTACGCCCTGGTCTGCCAGTCGCCCCAGCAGGTCCGGGTCGTTCCAGCTGGCGTGCCGGATTTCAAGCACCAGGGTGTAGCCCTTGAACCGCTCGATCAGCCGGAAAAGATAATCACGCGTGTCGTCGGCATTTTTGAAGGAGATGGGAAACTGCATCAGCACGGCCCCGAGTTTCCCTTCTTCGGCAATGGAATCCAGGCCCTCGCGCGCCAGCTTTTCTTCGCTGGGATTTACGACCAGGTTGAAGGGTGAGGGCGGTTTTGTTCCCCGAGGACAATGCGTGAAGCCCTGATACAGCTTGGCGCTGAACAGGAAATCAGCATTCACAGCGCTGACCTTGCGGCACCAGTCTCGGCCCACGTTCGGGCGGATGTGGCCGTAAAAGCTGCTGTTGATCTCGCAGGCATCAAAAAACTGCGCCAGGTATTCAAGAGGATGGATTTTGCGCTTCTTCAGATCGGCGGGATAAACAACGCCCTCCCAGTCCTTGTAGGAGAAGCCGGCCGTCCCGATGTGCAGGCGCATGGAAGGTATTCTATAGAGAAGAGTTGCACATTGCGCCTCACCCGCCACCACGGACTTGGGGCTGAAAAATGAAGATAAACCATTGCGTTCGTCCGTCGCTCGGGTCCGAGGCTCCTGCCCGGCCTTGCAGCCTGCATCTAACGGAAAAAGTGCGCCGGTTTTTGCGCGAAGTGGGGGCCATGCCTGCCAAAACGATCTTGCTTGTAGATGACGACGAAAAACACCTCATGCTCCATGCAATGATTCTCAGCCACGCCGGGTTCCGTCCAATCACGGCCGTGGTTGGGCAGGACACACTGGACGTATACGCCAATGAGCACCCAGCCCTGATTTTTCTCGATTATCAACTCCACAGTCAGATCAGTGCCCGGCAAGCCGCCGGGCTTCTGCACGAACGCTATCCTGACGTGCCTCTGGTTGTGCTCTCCTCGCTTGAGAGCATGCCCGATGATGTCAAGGACCTTGCCACCGGCTTCCTTCACAAGGGAGACCCCGGGGACCTGGTGAAACTGGCGCGGCGGCTGCTCGGCCCGGAGTAGAGACAATTATGAATCCGCAGCGCCTCCCGCCTTGCCACTTGGCACCAGAGGCGCCGGTTTCTTTTCCCGGCCAGTGGATATTCACGGTGATGCGGCAATAAGGCCGGCTCAAAAGTTATATTCGTATCGCGATAATTTCGTAAAACGATATATATTCTCTTTCGTCTCGTACGCCGCCAGCCGCACAAAACAGGCACAACTTCCGGAGTTAGTTCCGCGCCCCGAACGGAATTCCTTTCCGCAACCTGAAATTAAGAGCAGCTGCTAGTCTTTCGGCGCTGCCGCGGCCTCCTCTTCCCTGCCTTGATGCCGCACGGGCGTTTCGCGCGCTCCAGCAGCCTCGCGTGCCCACAGACTAGAAAACTATCCACCCAACCAGATGGCGAGTTTGTATCTTTCTCCCTTCGCCAAAGGAGCCGAAACGAATGCGGCGGTACATCCTTCTAACCATTGTTTGTGCATTGACGATAGCCTCCTCGGTAATGCTCGTTGAAGCCGCCAGCACAAGCTCGAGCACAAGCCCGACCGGAAACGTAGTCCTCACGAAAGCTCCCGACGGCAACCCAGGGACGCAGGGCAGCGGCGGATTTTCCAATGCTCCGAATGGGCTCATCTCACAAAGTCAATTCAACACCGACCTGGCGTTTTTTGAGCAGGTCTTCACAGTGCCGGACGGGCTGGGGCCGGTTTACAACGCCCAGGCTTGCAGCGAATGCCACCAGAACCCGGTGAGCGGAGCAGCCAGCCAGGTAACAGAGCAGCGCTTTGGCCACACGGACGCAGCAGGCAATTTCATTGCGCCTACGGTGCAGGTACGCGATAACAACGGGGCTACATTTACCATCCCCAACCGTTCCCTCATCAATGACAGGGCCATCTGCGCTCCGGCGCAGGAACGTGTGGATGAATCCCTTGAAACGATTCACACCTTCCGCATCTCGCTCAATACCCTGGGAGACGGCTACATTGAACTGATCAACGACCAAGACATCCTGAACCTGGTGAATACGGAGCCTTCACTCCCCGCGGGCGGTGGACTCATTGCGCCGAAAGCGGTGATGGTCGGCACAACGGAGAGCGCCGACAATCCGAGCGTCGGAGAGGTGAAACGCGTCGGCCGCTTCGGCTGGAAGGGCCAGATGTCCAGCCTGTTGAGCTTCGCCAGCAATGCCTTCAAAAACGAAATGGGAATCACCAACCGCCTCGTGCCAAATAACCAGGACACAGTAGCTGCGTGCGATACCGTTGCCGATCCCGAAGACAGCCCCAAAAAGAGTGTGGGCTCCCAGGGCATTGATATACAGGCGGAGCTCATGCGCGCCTTGCAGGTGCCACCCCCGGATAGCCGTCCTCCGGATTCCACAGCGGTGGGGAATGGGCGGACCTTGTTCGGGACAATCGGCTGCGGAATTTGCCACCAGGATACTTTCACAACCCCTCCTGCGGGCACTTTCGTCGCCGGACTGGGCCCGGACGGAAGCGGAATGACCGTTTCTGCCGCGCTCGGTGGGCAGACCATTCATCCCTATAGCGACTTCCTGCTGCACAACATCGGGACTGGCGACGGCATCGTTGATGGCGGCGATCTCGGCGACATCACCGTCACTGACGGCACTTCCCTGCAGACCACGGCCCAGTACCTGCGGACACCTCCTCTCTGGGGTGTGCGCGTGCGTTCGCGCCTGATGCACGATGGCGAGTCC
>JBLMYN010000316.1:0-4346 GCA_050258305.1 Actinomycetota bacterium | reverse complement strand
ACTCAGCGACCTCGCTTCATGCCTCTGGGCATTTGCTCAGTTGCTGCTCAGTTCGCGCGAGACTTCGGCCTGCATCGCATTGACGAACGCCTGTCACTTCTAAACTTTTTTGATGGTTTGGCCACGGAAGGCTTTGATCTGCGTCAAGAATGATACCAGGCTCACTGATCAGAATTCGCATATGCATTAGCCCGATCCGATGGGGGAATGTGCCTTGGTCGATGTTGAAATAAGTGGAGCGGCGTTGCTCGCCATGAGCCGGGGGGCTCGTGGTGCTGATTCCAGGCAAGGAAAGCTCTGTCTGGCGGCCGGGATTGAGACGCTGGGCGCGATGATGGAAGTGAACGCCGAGGTGGCATGTGGGCCACGGTATTCGCGCCGCAAGGACCGGCGCGGTCATCGCTGGGGGCGTACAGCGGGCAAGATCGGCTTCCATGCTGGCAAGTTGGCCATCGAGCGGCCTCGGGTCCGTGGGCTCGGTGGCAAAGAACTGCCAGTGGCAAGCTGGGAACGGGCGAGTTGGAATGGGGCACTCCTCGAAGAGGCGATGAACGCTGTTCGCTGCCGATGGCCTCAGACTTGGCAGAACACTAAACACAGGCCTTAAAGTACAGGCGTGCACCGACTACTGTCAGTCAATTGGAATCCACTTATCAAGAGCGTGAGAACGGGTTCGGGAGGAGACGTCGATGAACTGGAACCGATTGTATAGCCTCAAAAGTTATTTCAGCTCGTCGCTTTGGATAATTCCATTTATTGCAATCCCATTTGAATTGGTAGTCACGCGACTATGTCATTGGCTTGACGGCTGGCTGGGATGGACTTTTTTGGGCCTTGCGGTGTCCGGCGCACAAGCCTTGCTCCAAGCTACTGTCACGGCATCGCTTTCTTTCGTAGTCTTTACATTCAGTTCTCTGCTCGTGGCAATCCAAGTCGCCAGCGCCCAATTGACCCCTCGAATTATTGCCACAACCTTGTTGCGGAATAACGTCGTCAAATACACCGTAGGCCTATTCATATTTACACTGCTTTTTGCGCTAAGCGCACAAGACCGGATTGATAAAGATGTTTATCAACTTGTAATACTGCTCACCGCCATACTCGGACTGTGTTGTTTTGCGGCGTTCTTCTTTTTGATGGATTACTCTTCGCGATTGCTGCGTCCTATCAGTATTCTCGCGCATGTAGGAGACGATGGAATCGCGGTCATCAAGACTGTCTATCCCATCCCCAGCAACGTGTCCGATATCGCAAAAGTCGAAAGCCGCACCTTGCGTACTCCTAATCGCGTTATTCAGCACCAAGGAACCGGCACAGTCCTCGCCGTCAATCTTGATCAACTCATGAAAGAAGCAGAGAGATCGAACATTGTGATCGAACTCGTGCCCCAAGTGGGCGATTTTGTCGCTGAGGACGAGCCGCTATTTAATATATATGGCTCCAACTTGATCGACGAGGAGGCTCTGCATTCGGCAATTGCATACGGGTCTGAACGCACAATGGAGCAGGACCCGACTTTTGCATTCCGTATCGTCGTGGATATTGCCATCAGAGCATTGTCTCCCGCGATCAACGACCCCACGACAGCTGTACTCGCGATAGACCAACTACACCGCATGCTTCGAGCCGTCGGCATGCGCCATCTGCGTGCTGAGCAAATATCGGACAAGTCCGGCAAGCTACGTCTGATTTTCCGTACTCCAAAGTGGGAGGACTTCGTGCATCTCGCCTTCAGCGAGATACGCTCCTGCGGTTCGAGCAACCTACAGATTGTTCGGCGTCTGCGGGCGATGATTCAAAATCTGCTCCAGATTTTGCCGGTACACCGCCACCCTGCTCTTCACCAGGAGCTAAGTCTGCTCGAACGGGAGATCGAGAAGAATTTTGCCTATCCCGAGGAGCTAACGTTGGCGCGGGTCGCAGATAGCCAAGGCCTAGGTGGTCATTCCGGAACGCGCGTTACACCACCAGCTTGAGATCCTGCCGGCATTGCGCTGGAGCGGGGTGAAGATTTTCACGATGCGGAGGATGCCGTTCATAGGGCTTGTTATCTGTCCGACAGCGATTTTTTCCAATCGGTCGGCGATTTTCCAGTTGCCTTGGTGAACGCCCGGATGAGGCCGGTGACATCCGCGTAGTGAAGTGTTTTCGCAATTTCAGTGACTGTCATGCTCGTCGACGACAAAAGGTGACACGCGATTTCGACACGCGCCTGGCTGGTCAGTGCCCGAAGACTCGTGCCTGCGGCCAAGAGGCGCCGGCTCAGCACGCGCGGATTTACGGACAGCGCTTTTGCGACTGCTTTTTTGTCGGCATGTCCGGATAAAATCTTTGCGCGTAATACCCGCGCGACCTGGGAGGTGAAATCCGGCTGCTCGATCGCCCAGTATTTTGCCACTGTGGCTTCAAGGCGCCGGCGCAGGGACGCATCGGCTCGTGGAAGCGGAGTTTGTAGGAGGTCTCTAGAATAGACGAGCGCTGCGATGCCGGAATTGAAATGGGGCTTGAGTCCGAAGGCTTCCCGGTAGACCAAAGGCGCGACCGGCTTTCTTTGGGGCAGAAGGATCTTTTGCGGTGCGACATCCGAAATTGCGGTCAATATTCTGAACCCTGCGCAAACGGCCGTATCGATGATCTGATCAATGGCCTGAACGTTGGACTGATAGACAGAATAGCACACGATGCATTCATCTATCCGAAACAGGACCTCGATCACGCTGCCCCTGACATATCGGTGCTGGTTGTTGGCAAGATCCATGATCGCGGCCCCTAGGGTCGGCGCATTCTCCATCAAATTCCCGATGAGGCCGAAATGATCCGGGCGCGCTCTTTGGCCGACCAACAAGCCGAAATGCAGACATCGAGTCGCCTTGACGCAACACGCGAGCAGCCGCCCGAGAGAAAGGAACGTGATGGTGTTTCCCGAGTCGTCGAGCACGTCAGCGGCCAGCCCCGCTTCTGTCAGGACCTCGGCCGGATCGACACCAAAATCGCGCAGAACATCACTCACTTCCACAAGCGGCCCGACCCGCTGCCATCCGTCGTTGGTTGGCATGCTCGGGCCGACAGCGATTCCGGCAGACGTCATCTTTGTCTTTTTTGTTTTTATCATCTTGTAGATTTTGAAATGACAGAATGTTGATCAGTCCCAAAATGATAGTCGGGGGGTTGATGCAACTCAATACGAACTCCTTCCTTTAAGGCAAAGGTTGCCTCGAAAAGGACGTGACGTCCGAGGAGGTCCACATGGGTGCTGTCGAGTCTGTTGCCAACTCGGATGCGATGTCCGTTCAGGAAAAAGCGATCGCAAGCGGCGAAAAAGCTCTGCATCCCGGTGTGACAGACCGGGTCTTGAGGCTGTTCGACGCCATCCGCGCGTCCTATCAGCCCCGGCTCACGCTGGACAGGGCGGTCCTCTTGCACACAGTCACTATTCTATAATTTCCGTAAGAATTCGTACAACTGATCAATCCGGTCTAAAGGCAATGCATCTTGGTACAATAGACCGGGCCATTGTTGTAAGGCAGCAACATAGCCACGGGATTGATGCTGAGTAGTGAAGTCCGAGACGGCGTCCATAGTCCGCTGCGAAATTGACGGCAACAATGGCCAACAAAGGCGCGGCACGAAAGCAAACAATTAAACATCGAGAACCGCATGAACATACTTGAGCAAACCGATACGGGCCTTACTCTTTCCGTGCAGGAAAAAGCGATTGTCAGCGGCGAGAAGGCTCTGTATCCCGGCGTAACCGACCGGGTCCTGAGGATATTCGACGCCATCCGTGGGTATGGCCCGCCGCGTGTAGCCTTGGAGCGAGCGGTCTACTTCACGGAGTCCTTCAAGACCACCGAAGGTCAACCGTTGGTCTGGCGCTGGGCCAAAGCGCTGAAACACATCGCTGAAAATATCTCCGTTACCATCTTAGATGACGAATTGATCGTCGGCCGGCCCAACACTTGGCTCGGACGATACACGCTGGTCTATCCCGAGCTTGACGGCACCATCATCCAAGCCGGAGCAAAAGCTTTCATTGAGGCCAAAGAGGCCGGAGCCCACGACGCCGTTACTGTGACCGATGAGGACAAGAAGATCATTGATGAGGTCCTCTTCCCCTACTGGAACGGCAAGGACTTCACCCCCAACTTCATCAAGGCCTTGCCTCCTGAAACGCGACACTTGTGCTGGGGCTCTGACCCCGAGAATGTCGGTACCAAGTTTTCGTTCGTGATCATTTCTACTTCAACCATGCGCCATTCCCAGAACTGGGTCCCCGACTTTGGGAAGATGCTAACGCGGGGCTGTAAGGGTCTCCGCAAGGAAGCCCAGGCAAAGCTGGCCGCGCT
>JBLMYN010000315.1:0-6886 GCA_050258305.1 Actinomycetota bacterium | reverse complement strand
ATACGGGCCTTCGCCAGTTGGCGAGCCATGAGGCTCAGGTCGAATCCAAGTCGCAGGCGCCGTTCGCCTCCCATTTTGCGCCAGACTTCTACCTGTCGGGCTTCTATTTCCGGACTAGTATCGAGCAGCATGGCGCAATGCTACACGATGCGGTGTTGACTATGGCAGGACTTCCCATCCCGCAATCAGAACCTGTTGGTGGACAGGGTGGCGCAGGCCTGAACGGAGCTTTTCAACTCTTGGTGCAAGGTGAATTTTCATGACCTCTTGCGCAACCAGCTCAAATGACCGCAGCAGTGGGACGAGAGATATTTGCGGTGGAGTGAGCTCATAGCCGACAGTTATCACTGCCTTCCTTTCAGGTCCTCCAAGCCGTCTCAGTTTCAAACAATCACCAATTAAGCTCTGATTGCCAGGATAGGGATGCAGCAGATTGACAGACCAATTCTCCGCAATTTTCCCGTTGTCTCCGAAGGGGCGTGCCAGTTTGAACTCAAGTGCCCAATCTCCTGGAATCAAGAGGTCGGGTGTTCGCTTTGTTTTAGCTCTTCGGGAATAAGGAGAAAGCCCATTCATGTATTCGGCAATCGCACGCACAAGCTGTGGTTCTCCATAGGGACCAACACCGGCTTGGAAGCCGTTAAACGCAATACCAGAGCTGTCGATTGATACCAATCCCTCCGCGATATCCCCGACAATCTGTTCAAGCTCCATGATCTAGCAGTATACGTCTGGCTATAATGAGTGCATGAGCCCAAAGCCCCAAGTTCGCAAGCTTGCTGAAGCCGATTTTCCCACGCGCTGGGGGCATTTCCGCATTATGGGCTTTGAAGGCCAGTTTGCCGCCGACGGCGGCAACGATAAAGCACGGCGCACGGAAGAAGCTGTCGCCCTGGTCATGGGCGACATTCACTCCGCTCCGCCGCTGGTGCGGATCCATTCCCAGTGCCTCACCGGCGATGTCTTTGGCTCGCTGCGCTGCGACTGCCGCCAGCAGCTCGAGATGGCGCTTTCCATGATTGCCCAGTCGGGTGCCGGCATTCTTGTATACGAAATGCAGGAAGGGCGCGGCATTGGACTCATGCCCAAGCTCAAGGCCTACCAGTTGCAGGATGAAGGACTCGACACCGTGCAGGCCAACGAGAAACTCGGCTTCAAGGCCGATCATCGCGAGTTCCAGTTGCCCGCAGAGATCCTCAAGGCACTGGAGGTGAAAGCTGTCCGCCTGCTCTCGAACAATCCCCAGAAAGTGGCTGCCCTTGAGTCTGCCGGCGTGAAAGTGACTGAGCGCGTGCCCGCTGAAGTGGAAGCGCACGCCGCTTCCGAGCGCTATCTCAATACCAAAAAAGAAAAACTGGGGCATCTGTTTACGGGGCGTTGAACAAGCAATCAGCACACAGCACTCAGCATTCAGCCCCTAAGCTTTCAGGTTATGCCCGACGAAAAACAACTCTCTCCTTTTCCTCTCAATTCGCTATTGGATCTTTGCTGATCCGCGTTGATCCGCGTTTATCAGCGGTAGGATTTTTCTCGATCAGCAAGAGGAGCTCTTTCTTTCTCGCCGACGGCAAATCCCTCAAGGCCGACCGCACAAGTGCCCGATAAACATCCTGGCCATCAGGTACACGTTTGAGTTCGAGCAAATGCCGCCGCACGGTCTCAAGATCGCCGCGCTTGATCGGTCCGCTGAAAGCCGCTTCCGGACCGCGCTCCAGGTAATTGTTGAGCGTCTGCCGCAGGATCCCGGCCATTACTCTGCGGGTTTGCAGGAGCGTGAGTCCTGCCGCGCGGCCCACGCGCTCTGCTGTGACCAGCGTAGCCACCACGAGCGGCGACGAAAATGATCCCAGTGCGTGATAAAGGACCTTGGACGACTTCCTGATCGGGAAAACTTCCGCTCCCAGCTTGCGTGCAATCTGTTTAGCCGCCGCAATCGCTTTCCGGTCTCCCTCCACGGCAAACGGAACTTTGCCCATCTCCGGAGCAGTACCGGGGACAAAGGTCATCATGGGATGAAGTGATCCCGTATACGCGCCGGCGCGACGGAGCGGGGCGAGCACGTCACTCGAGAGCGCGCCGCTCGAATGCAATACCACTTTGCCACGCCATGCCGGAGCCCTCGCCAGTGTTTCCGCCGTCCCGGCCAGGGCGTCATCCGTGTGCAGAAGCCAGATGATATCGGCAGCAGGTTTAAAATCCTGCAGCAGGCGACACTTCGCGCCAATCTTCCTGGCCAGCGATGTTGCCCTGCGCCGCGACTCTGTTCCAGGGCGCGCAACGACTGCGTCAATCCGGTATCCGGCCGCCTTCAACGCAGGCCCCAGGGCATGAGCAAGGCTTCCCGAGCCGATCAGCGTGATTGATTTGGGCGTAGCAGCCATTGCTGGCGAGGATATCAGAACAGATTTGGTAATTGAGCAGTTTGGTAAATGCGTAACTGAAAGGCTGCGGTTATCACGGCTACCGCGGCTCTCAAAATTCCGCAATTACCCAATTATCAAATCCTTTAGACTGTTTCCATGCCGAAAGCCCGCAAGAAAGCCTCTGCCCGCGTGATCTCTTCACAAACAGTTTTTCGCGGCCCTGTATTCAGCGTGGTGTCGCAGCAGGTTGAGGAGCCTGATGGCATCCAGGTGCGACGCGACATTGTTGAACACCCCGGTTCCATCGTAATTCTTGCCGTCGATGATTCCCGCAAAACACCCAGGGTCCTGCTGGAGCGCCAATATCGCCATGCGGCAGGAGGCCGGCTCTGGGAACTCCCGGCGGGCAGCCTTGATCCCGGCGAAGCGCCGCTGCCGGCGGCCAAGCGAGAACTGCTGGAGGAGACAGGCTATTCTGCAAGCAAATGGCGGAAAGTTCTTTATTTTTACGTGAGTCCCGGCTTCCTGACTGAAAGCATGCAGGTATTTCTGGCTACAGGTTTAAAAAAAGGCATGGCACAACCGGAGGAGGACGAGCGTATCGCGGTGCGATTCTTCCCTCTCAAGCAGGCAGTCCGCATGGCCAGTTCCGGCAAGATTATTGATGCCAAGACCATTGCTCCCCTCCTGTGGCTGGAGAGAAAGCTCGTCGCACGATGAAATCGGGGCCCAAAGTGGGGGCGGGATGACTTCCCGGCACAAAATGTTCCTATGGAAAAATATATTATTAGAATATATTAAGGATTGACATGGGCTGTTGCAGGGGGGGAAAATATACAAAAGCCAAAGTAGCGGGTAAACGCCGTAATACCGGGGAGAAGGTAACCTCCGGTGTCCTGCGTCCCTCCTTAAGCAGTGGCAATACCCAAGTATAGAAAACGGTCCAGGGGCTGAGACCGCAAAACGGCAGTGTCCCAGGACGCACGGAGTAAGAAAGTGTCTCGAATCAAAGGTAAAGTTAAATGGTTTAACAACGCAAAGGGTTTCGGCTTCATCGGTCGGGAAGACGGCCCCGATGTGTTCGTCCACTACAGCGCCATCCAGTCTGAGGGCTACAAAAGCCTGCAGGAAGGCGATGACGTTGAGTTTGAAATCGTGCAAGGCCAGAAAGGGCCTCAGGCAGAAAACGTTGTGAAAGAACAGCCAGCGCATTCCGCCTGACCTGCGTAACCTTCTCACCGCTACCCGGAACCCGGTTGCACCCGCGCATACCGGGTTCTTCTTTTTCTTGGCGCGCTTCGCGCGCAACCCGCTTGAGTTGCTCAATCGCGCCAAAACCCCTTACGCTCCTGTTGCCGCCGGACTCAGCGCGTGTCCGGCTTCGTCCGGCATGGGTTAACCTTTTGGCGCGCTTCGCGCGCAACCCGCTTGAGTTACTCAATCGCGCCAAGACCCCTTTTGCTCCTGTTGCCGCCGGACTCAGCGCGTGTCCGCGAGTTCCCATAGAATCTCTGGTCATCATGATCAAACTTGTTTATTGCATCACCAGAAAGCCGGGCTTAACCGACGAGGAGTTTTTCAGCTACTGGAGAAACGTTCATGCTCCCATTGGCGCACGCATTCCCGGGGTCCGGCGATTCGTACAAAGCCGGCGCATTTCTATTCCTGGTGACATGCACGGGCATGATTACGACGGTCTGGTGGAACTCTGGTTTGAAAACGCCGAGTCTCTGTTCGCGGCTCGCCAGTCGCCTGAATGGAAAGCCTCCACCGAAGATGAAGCCAACTTCATCGACCACAACAGGGTCGCCTATTTTGTTTCCGAGGAATACACCGTCATTGAGGGCTAGACACGCCCGAGTCGCAAGGCCAAACCGGCGTGGTATTCGAACCCTGGCTGAGCCGACCGATGAGTAGTCCTCACGACGACTGACCTGATTTCCTTTTGCTTGTGGAAGCACTGCGCCTGTGCAGCACCATATGGCTCCGGCCAAAAAGCTTGGCTTACCGTTGCATTATCTTAAGACTCCGCCGCCGGGTTTTTCCTTCTGCGGCTCCTCGATAACGCGCTGCTTCAATCTTTGCTGAAGTACGCTGATGGAATCGAGGAGCGAACTCACGCCATAGCTCTGCGGCGTAATCAGGCGCCGTTCCAGATCGCCGCAGAGATTCCTCACCAACTGGTCCAGCCTGCGCAGGCGCTCCGCGGAGAGAAAAGTAAGAACGGTGTCGGGCTCATTCCCGGCCCGCTTTGCGTTGATGAGTTCGCTTACACTCCAGGCAGTGAGGCGCGCATTGTCAACCGACTGGCGAAACTCGTTCAGTACCACGCTGTCAGGCGGTTGTTCCGACTGAAGCCGCTGGTCGACGCGCTTCAAGGCGGCAGAGAGCTTCCTGAGTTCAAGAACCAGCGCTTCGGGAGCGCTCATTGTCTAATCTCCATTCCCCGCCTCATAACTCTATCCTTAAAAGAGTCTCGTTGCCAATTTCCATCAGTTCGGTGGAGGTGCCGAGCGTGGTGCTCCATGCTCGGCGAGACGCGGATGGCCGGCACGCGTTCGGAAAATGAAGCAGATCGTTGAGCGCGTCCGATGCCATGCCACAGACGGCCGCCGAAACGCTTATTTAAAGGAATATTCCGAATTCGCGGACATCGGAGAAAGAATGCTCCGGTTGTGCGAAAAGGGCCGGGAACTCGTGTTGAAATGGCGTGATCTCGTTTCAGCCGCACCGAGCTGGAAACCGGGGCTTTGGCCCGGCTCCGCCAGTGCGATGACCAAATGCCACAGCACCATCTGTTTGCCTGGCGGATTGGAGCGCCGGCCCAGGTCGGCGCGGGCCCTAAGTTTGGGAGCACGGGCTTATTATCTGCCCAGAGTTGCCGAAACAGCGTTGGCCTTGGGCCGCGCGGGAGCCGGACCCTCAGGCTGACATACACCAGTGGTTCCTCCCGCCAGCCCGAAATAGCAGAAGCAGGGATGGACACAAATCGTCGAGCTGGTGCACGGACTTCCGCAGGCAGTGCCGGCCACTGCCGGGGTTGCCAGTTGGGAAGCAGAAACGCAAACAGCCGAGAGCACCACAGCCAAAGATACCGTCAGCAGCATTTTTCTCATCATCGTTCAATTCTCCTTTCCTCGTCTACTTTCGCCAGAGGTCATTGAGCCTGGCTGCGCCTGACAGGCGTCGACTATTAAAATGCATTTAAGGAAGAACAGACCGGGCCTGCAGGAAGATTCTCTTTTTCCGAATTCCGGAACCATCACACGTAAAAGCCGGGAGTTTTACGCGAACGAAATGCAGCCGGAGAAAATAAACGAGAAAGAAATGGTAGGCACGAGGATTTGCAAGACGTACATTGCCGCCATAAAAGGAGCAGGGTTAAAAGAAATGGTAGGCACGAGGAGACTCGAACTCCTGACCTCTACCGTGTCAAGGTAGCGCTCTAACCAACTGAGCTACGCGCCTACAGATGAATCTCATTTTACCACCGCTCCCAATGTCTTCCACAAATCCTGCACAGGCAACCATCTGAGCCGCCTTCGCTACTAATCTCGGTGGGCTCAGCCACTCAAATCCATATCATTTAACTGTTCGCTCGCGATGCAACGAGCGTTCTTCAGGAGAGACATGAAAGTACGCCTGTTATCTGCCCTGGTCCTGTTTTTGATCGCAATCGCCGGATCTTCGTTCGCACAAACCGGTTCTGATGAACAGCCTCCGTTCGACGTCTTTCTGGGCTATTCGCATTCGAGCAACTTCGATACCGGCTTAAACGGCTGGATTCTTGCCGGAAATTACACTCTGAACAACTCGTGGCTCGGTGTTGAAGGCGAGATCAGCGGACATTACGGCTCGCAAAACCTGAGCGGGCTGCCCATCATCATCCCGGGCGCGCCCGTCAGCCTGGACAACAGCCTCTACAACTATGATTTTGGTCCCCGGGTGACGTGGCGCGCTCCCGACCAGCCGTTCAACGTGTTCGGACACCTGCTGTTCGGCGGCAGCCACGCCAAGATCAGTGCTTCAGGAATCAGCCAGACCGACGGCGCATTTTCCTGGGTGCTGGGCGGCGGCGCGGATTATAACTTTAACCAGAATTGGGCCGGGCGGGCGCAGCTCGATCTCCTGCACACGGATTTCTTCAGCAACGGACAAAGCCATCCCAGAATTTCTCTTGGCATTGTGTACCGCCTGGGGACGCCGGAATAGCTGCAACTCTCAAGCGTCCTCTGTGCTCCGCGGAGGGCGCAGAGCAGACTCGGAGCCATGCTCGGTCATGGCAGGATGGTATTGCGCGGCCTTGCTTTTTTGCGATGATTCCGCTGAAATCAATGCCAGGGGCTGCTCCGTCAGATCATGGATTGCGGACAACTGGTACTGATCACACTGCTGAATCCACGGGAGAAATTCTGGGGCGTGCTGCTGTCGCTGACCGCGGCCGGTGTAAGCGTGCGCGGAGTTGACCTTCAATCGCTTGACGATTTCACCCAGATGGTGAAAACCGGCGAGCCTGCCAGCGC
>JBLMYN010000314.1:0-7090 GCA_050258305.1 Actinomycetota bacterium | reverse complement strand
CGCAACTGCTGCGCAACATTGAGGATTGCAGCAAGCCGGTGATCATGGCCATCCATGGCACGGCGTTCGGCGGCGGGCTGGAACTCGCCATGGCCGGGCACTATCGCGTTGCTGTGGCAGGCGCGCAGGTGGGACAGCCCGAGGTGAAGCTGGGGATAATCCCTGGCGCGCAGGGCACGCAGCGGCTGCCCCGGTTGGCCGGGGTGGCCAAAGCGGTGGAGATGTGCGCGGAGGGCAATCCGGTAAAAGCGCCGGAGGCGCTGAAGCTGGGCATCATCGACCGCATCATCGAAGGCGACCTCCTGACCGGTGCATTGGCTTTTGCCCGCGAGGTGGCGGGCAAGCCCGCGCCCAAGACGCGCGAGCGCAACCAGAAGCTGGGGACGCCGGAACAGAATGCGGCGATTTTTGCCGCAGCCCGTGACGCCGCGCGCAAGAAAGGCCGCGGGCTGATGGCGCCGCTCGCGGCGATTGATGCCGTGGAGGCCGCGACGAAGCTTCCCTTCGATCAGGGTTGCGAGGCGGAGCGCAAGCTGTTCACCGAGTGCCTGTTTTCCGACCAGTCCAAGGCAATGATCCACGTCTTCTTCGGCGAGCGAGAGGTTGCCAAGATTCCGGACGTCCCGAAAGAAACGCCGGTCATTCCCGTGAACTCGGTGGCCATCATCGGGGCCGGCACAATGGGCGGCGGCATTGCCATGAGCTTTGCCAATGCCGGTATTCCGGTGCTTCTCAAGGAAACCGATCAGGCGGCGTTGGACCGCGGGCTGGCCACCATCCGCAAGAATTACGACACGTCCGTCAAGCGCGGGCGCTTCACCCAGCAGTATGTTGACGAGCGCCTGAAGCTGATCAAACCCACGCTGAGCTATGACGGCTTCGGCAACGCCGACATGGTGGTGGAGGCCGTGTTTGAAGGCATGGCGCTGAAGAAGCAGGTCTTCGGCGAGCTGGACAAGATCTGCAAGCCCGGCGCAGTTCTGGCCAGCAACACCTCAACCCTGAGCATAGACGAGATTGCGCAGGCGACCTCACGGCCGCAGTCGGTGATCGGAACCCACTTCTTCAGTCCGGCGAACGTGATGCGGCTGCTGGAAATTGTGCGCGGCAAGGCGACGAGCAAGGAGGTCATTGCCACCTGCATGCAGCTCTCGAAAAAGCTGGGCAAGGTCGGCGTGCTTGTGGGGAACTGCCGCGGATTCGTCGGCAATCGAATGTTCGGGCCTTATCGCCGTGAAGCGCAGTTTCTGGTGGAGGAAGGCGCCAGTGTCGAGGCCGTTGATAAAGCGCTCTACGATTACGGCATGGCCATGGGGCCGCTCTCCGTCGGCGACCTGGCCGGACTGGATGTGGGCTGGCGGATTCGCAAAGAGTTCCGGCACCTGGAGAAGCCAGGGGTGCGGCAGCCGATCGCGGAGGACAAGCTTTGCGAGATGGGCCGCTACGGCCAGAAGACCGGCGCCGGCTGGTACAAGTACGACGAGAATCGACGCGCCATTCCCGACCCCGAAGTCGCAAAGCTGGTGAAGCAGTGGGCGGCTGAGGCGGGCATTCCGCAGCGGGAGATTTCCGCCGAAGAAATTGTCGACCGCTGCATTTACGCGTTAGTCAATGAAGGCGCGCGCATCCTGGAAGAGGGCTACGCGCTTCGGGCGGTGGATATCGACATCATTTATCTGACCGGATACGGCTTCCCGGCGCACCGCGGCGGGCCCATGTGGTACGCCGATACAGTCGGCCTGAAGAAGGTTTACGACCGCATCTGCGAGTTCGAGCGCCAGCATGGCGAGCTGTGGACGCCGGCGCCGCTGCTGAAAGAGCTGGCATTGTCAGGCAAGGAGTTCAAGGGGTTTCTGCGGGAGGTGGCGGCAGTAAGGGCATAGTGCCTGTTCACCGTGGAGACGCGTAGCCGCAGAGAAGCCCCCGGGGCCTCAGATTGACGCGTGTGCAGATGAAGGAGGGACAGTGTTTCCTCAACTGGCGCAGTTCACTGATTACAGCCTGCTTCTGCTGCGGCTGATGGTTGCTGCGGTATTTGCCGCCAGCGGATTGAGCCATCTCAAAGATCCGAAGGGTCGGGCGGAGAGCATCGGGATGAGCCCTCAGTTCACGGCATTTCTCGGCGCAGTGGAGCTGGCGGGAGCTCTGGGCGTGGCGTTCGGCGTCCTGACCCAGCTTGCGGCGGCGGGGCTGATCCTGGTGATGCTGGGAGCAATTCAGAAAAAAATCTTCGTCTGGCGCACCGGGTTCTGGGGAGAGAAGGCGTCGGGCTGGCACTACGACTTGATGTTGGTGTTGATGAACCTGGTGATCATCACGACGAACGGCGGGCGGCTGGTGCTGATGCGGTGACCAACGTCACCAGTGAAAAACCCAGCGAAGGTTAGAGTCTTTCGCTGATGTTGCGCGACAGGCGGGACGCCGTACAAATGAAGCAGGAACTCTGGATTCCGCCTGCTGATGCTGCGACTGCTGCTGAGACTTGATAATATCTCTTGCCTGCTGACGATTCTTTCCACGCTGATGGTGGGCCGGCGCAAGTGGGAAGGCTGGGTGGTGGCCGGAGCGAACAGCGCCATCATCGCGGTCATCGGTCTCGAGACCGGGCAATGGGCCTTTGTCCCGGCCAACGCCTTCTGCATCGCCATCTATCTCTACAACATCAGGAAGTGGCGTATTCCGGGGAGCAGCACCTCTCCGTCGCCAAGCGATTGCATGTCTGATAGGCTGAACGGGCACAACACCGCGCAGACCGCAGACAGTGCGATTCGTAAAGTGACGGCAGTCGGCCGCAGGACGGGACTCCACACCGGCGATGAACGAGCCACCAGGATGGGCAATCGAATTCGAACGCGCCGGGTACCGAACGGGCGGGGGTCGCGTACTCCTCGCTGACCTCAATCTGTCCATTGCACGCGGTGAAATCCTGATGCTGCTGGGGCCCAGCGGCTCCGGCAAGACGACCACACTCAAACTCATCAACGGCCTGCTTGCAGCCACGGAAGGCAATGTCCTGGTGGAGGGGCGGCCTGTGCGCCAGTGGGAGATCACGCGCCTGCGGCGGCATATCGGCTATGCCATCCAGGAAGTTGGGCTGTTCCCTCATTACACAGTGGAAAAGAACGTGGCGCTGGTGCCGCGCCTCGAACACTGGCCGCCGGACAAGGTTCAAAAGCGCGTGGAAGAAGTGCTGCAGATGGTGGGCTTGCCTGCAGCGGAGTTTGCGCAGCGCTATCCTGACGAGCTCTCTGGAGGGCAGCGTCAGCGCGTAGGACTGGCGCGGGCGCTGGCGGCAGACCCGCCAATCCTGCTGATGGATGAGCCCTTTGGCGCGCTCGATCCGCTGACCCGCGCCGAGCTGCAGAAGGAGTTCAAGCAACTGCAGCAGAGCCTGCGCAAGACGGTGGTGTTTGTTACCCACGATGTGAGCGAGGCATTGCTGCTGGGCGACCGCATCGCCCTGATGGAAGCCGGCAAACTGCACGGCGTTTATACCCCGCAGGAGTTCGTCGGCAGGCCCGATCCGCTGGTAGGGCGATACCTTGAGGCCTTCCGGGCGGCGCAGCAGATTGTCGAAAGCTGAAGGTGAATGCAATGCTCAGATACTTCACCACTCATCAACGCGAAATCGCCACGCTGACCGGCGAGCATCTCTGGCTGGTGGGCATTTCCATGCTGCTGGCCATCGCCATCGGCGTGCCGCTGGGGATTCTGCTCACGCGGCGGCCGGGATGGAAGACCGTGGTGCTGGGCAGCAACAGCGTGATCCAGACCATCCCCGGGCTCGCGCTGTTCGGCCTGCTGCTGCCGCTGCCCTGGCTGGGTGCGCGCGCTGACCGTCTGGCCATCTTTGCCCTGACTCTCTATGCCCTGCTGCCGATCATCCAGAACACCTACGTTGGCATCAGCGGAGTGGCCGCTCCCGTGCGCGAAGCAGCGCTCGCCATGGGGCTCACCAACAAGCAGCTTCTGTGGCAGGTGGAACTGCCGCTGGCGGCCAACGTGATTGTTGCCGGGATCAGGGTGGCGACGGTATTCGTGATTGGGCTGGCGACCATTGCGGCGGCCATCGGCGCGGGAGGCCTGGGAGAATTCATCTTCCGCGGGCTGGCCATGGTGAATAACAACGTGATTCTGGCCGGGGCGATTCCCGCCGCGCTGATGGCTCTGGTCGCCGACGGCCTGCTGGCCCTGCTGCAACACCGGCTCATGCGGGCCCACCGGTGAGCACTCTTCGCATGGACCGCAGGGCATTTCTTTCCTGGAGCACCTCCAGTCTCACGGGCGCGCTGTTGTGGATGCTGGGCTGCCGTGAGCGCAGCGGCATCACTGTGGGATCGAAAAATTTCACCGAACAATTGCTGCTGGGCGAGCTGCTGGCGCAATTGCTGGAAAACGCGGGGCTCGGTCCGGTGGACCGGCGCTTCTATCTCGCCGGAACCTATATTTGCCAGCAGGCGATCCTGGCCGGGCGAATCGACATGTACGTGGAATACACGGGCACGGCACTGGCCGCGGTGCTGAAAGAAAAGCCATCTTCGAATCCGGACCGGGTATTTGACAAGGTGAAGAGCGAGTATGCACAGCGCTTTGGCCTGGAGGTGATGCCGCCGCTGGGCTTCGATAACAGTTTCGCGATCGTGATGCGGGGCGATGACGCCCGAAAGGCCGGCGTGCGCACGCTCTCTGATCTCGCCCGGATTGCGCCGCAATTGCGCATGGGCGTTGGCTACGAATTCCTGGAGCGCCCTGACGGATACAAAGGTCTGGTAAAGACCTATGGGTTGAATTTTGCCGAGGCGCCCCGGGTGATGGACCTGGGGCTGTTGTATCGGGCGCTCGAGAGCCATCAGGTGGATGTGGCGGTGGGCTCGAATACTGACGGGCTCATCGCCGCCCTTGGCCTGGTAGTCCTCGAAGACGACAGGCATTATTTCCCGCCATATGAGGCCGTGCCGATTGTCCGGCGGGAGACTCTGGAGAAATATCCGACAGTGCGGCAGGTTTTCCTGCGTCTCAAGGGACGAATTTCTGCCGATGACATGCGGCACCTGAATTACGCCGTGGATGGCAAGAAGAAGGATGCCGCAGCGGTGGTGAAAGAGTTTATCGCCAGCCGGCTCAGCGGGCTTGAGCCTGGTCAGCAACAGCAGCACTAAAGGTTTTCCCGCGGCTCTGGATTTCAAGGCCGCTTGCCCCGCTTCCTCCGCATCTGATTCAAATAAATAAAGAGAGATTGATTTCGGGAAAAGGAGCTCTTATGCCACATTACGGCACCCTGCGCGAGACCAGGTTTGAAGATACGGAAGACATCCGCGGAGCCGAGGTCTACGGCGTAAATAACGAGAAGCTGGGAAAAATTGACGACGTGATCTTCGACCACTCCACGGCCGATATCCGGTATATCGTGGTCGATACCGGGGGCTGGTTGCACAGCAGGAAATTCCTTGTTCCCGCCGGCCGCATTTCGCCCTATGGGAACCACGACGACAAGTTTTATGCGGAACTGGATAAGGAACGCATCGAGATGCTGCCTGAGTACGACGAAAAGAGACTGGGTTCTGAGACCGATTGGGCGGACTACGAAAAGCGCTATGAAGAGGGCTGGAAAAGCGGAACCGTCTTGTACAACGAGCGCACCGGCCGCACCGTAACGCCGCCGATGGACCAGGTGCAGGGTGCGCGCACCTCGCCTTTGAGCGAGCAGGACCAACAAAGCCTGCAACACGATTTCACGCCGGAGAAGCGGGGCCACCGCGATGATCTCTGGGGCGTGGCGCCCAGCGGCGACCACGTGACCCTCCACCCCAACAAGGCATCCATTGCGGGAAGAGAAGACGCGATCATGGTCGAACGCGAGCGCGAGTCTCGCGAGCATCACGTCCCCAATGCTGAAACCATCAAAGAACCCGGCGTGTATCGCGTCGACAAAGTCGTGGACCAGGAGCAGAAAGCCGAGCGCGACGAGCCGCCGGCCGCCAGCTATGGTCCGAGATACATGGCATTCCAAGGAAAGCTGCGCGAAGGACGCGACCGCGTGGTCAGTGGCTGCCGGCTTTGCGGAAGCCAGAAGAAAGTGGCGTAAGCGCACCGAAGCACGCTGGACGAGGCCGCCTGGATCCGGGCGGCCTTTTGGCGCATGAATCGGTTTTGCAGGCATACACCTCCCCGGAACGCAACTCCTGGCCACCTTCGGCAACTCACCCGTGCTGGAACGGTTGGCTCGCTCCCGCGCATGAAGTATCCTCATCGAGTTCGCGATGGAAGGATGAACCTGCATGAAATCACTTTGCCTTACCATAGCTGTGCTGATGGCAGTGAAGACCTTGAGCTTTGCCCAGACAGAATCGAGGCCGCGAGCCCGCGAAGTTGGGGTCCGTATTGGCGTGCTGCAGCCCGGTCCTGAGGACGCGATTACGGACGTTCCCGGTGTTCTTGTCGGCCAAACAACAATCATCAAAGGCGACTCGGTTCGCACCGGCGTCACGGCGGTCCTGCCGCACGGCGGCAATCTGTTCCAGCAAAAAGTTCCGGGCGCGGTGTTTGTAGGAAATGCCTTCGGAAAGCTGATTGGTTCCACGCAGGTCAACGAACTGGGAGAGATTGAAACTCCGGTTCTGCTCACATCCACTCTTTCCACCGCGCGGGTCGCCGACGACTTGATCACGTACATGCTGGGACTGCCCGGAAATGAAAATGTGCGTTCCGTGAACCCTCTGGTCGGCGAAACCAATGATGGTTATTTGAATGACATTCGTTCCCGGCCCATCACCGAGCAGGATGTGATTGCGGCCATCAGGAACGCCAAAGGCGGCGCTGTACAGGAGGGCTGCGTGGGCGCGGGCACCGGTACGGTGGCTTTTGGCTTCAAAGGCGGCATTGGCACTTCATCGCGCAAGTTGCCCGCCGCGCTGGGCGGATATACCGTCGGCGTGCTGGTGCAGACCAATTTCGGCGGCATTCTGCAGATCGAGGGAGCGCCGGTGGGGCGAGAGCTGGGCCAGTACTACCTGAAAGAATATGTCCAAGGCGGCAAACGCGCATCTGCCGCGGTTCCGACGGAGCAGAATCAAGATGGCTCCATCATGAT
>JBLMYN010000313.1:0-3090 GCA_050258305.1 Actinomycetota bacterium | reverse complement strand
GTAGGCAGGCGCATCATTCAGCGCGACGGAAGTTCCTGGGAAATTATAGCTCTCGTAAGATCGGGTGGCTGTGCCATTTGTTCCGGGAGCGCTCAACAGGTCAATCCGGTTTACGATTCCCCAGGCGCCGTATGAAAACTGATAACTGGTTTGGTTGGGATAAGTGCAGCCGGTGAGGATGTTGATTGGGCTCCCATTAGTCGGCGAGCCAACCACACTGAGGGTCGAAGCGAATTGGAATGCGAGAGTGGTTGATGACCAGTTGAATGTTGCCCAGGTATGGGTGCCGCTCGGATCTGTGGTAGTGCTAACAGCCTGAGTGATGCTCGTAAGTTGGTGTTGGGCGTTGTAATTGAAATGAATGACCCGCTGCAGCGTGTCAGTAATCGTGTTGATATGCTGGTCATTGCCATTTCCGGCCACGTACGTGATCGTGATGAAATTGCGGTTCGTATCCATGATCTGGATGGGCCGGAAGAGCGTACTGGCCGAAGGGAAAGGCTGGTACGTGACCATGGTTCCGTTTTTGTAGCTCAATATGCTGGTGGCGCTGTTGTACTCGATGAAAGTTCCGTCATTCGAATCATAAAGAGAGCCGCCGGTGATGTTCGCGTGCAGCGGCATGGAGTGCTTCGTCCCATCGCTTTCCGTAAGGATCATCTGGGCGTCAGCAGAGTCGTATTCCAGGTAGCCAAAATCCAGGCGGAAACCATAGCTGGGAAAATCGCGATCGGCGTTGAAGGCGATGCTGTTGGCCGCTGTGTCCAGAGTCCAGATTCTGCTGTTGTAATAGAGCGTCAAGTTCAGATTGAGACCGCGTCCCGGCAATGACAGGATTGGAATGGCCTTGTTGTAGCTCTGGCTGCCAATCGGCCGCGGCACCACGTCCGGCCCTGCCCACATTGCAACCATCGCATTGCGCGTCCCACGAGCGTTCTGCACCTGGGGACGGGCAGCCACGATTCCCCCTGCGCCGGAATAGGACGGGTCGGTCGGGTTGGGTCCGCATACGCCGCCGCTGTCACAAATAGGCGCAGTTTGCGCATTCAAGATGCTGGCGACGAAAAGGATCAGGACACAGCAGAGGACGGCGCGAAACAATCTCATTTTGCAACTCCGGTATGGCTGCAACAACTCGTGACGGTTTTGCGCCCGCAGCCGGAAGGCGGGCGGCATAGGGGGGTGAGGTTATGAGTCTGGAGTCGCTGGGCACGACCGATCCAGAGTTGCTGCTGACTTCTTAAACCCTGAAAAGGATCGTGTCAAGAGGAATTCGAAAATAAGTTGTTTCTAAGAGTTCAGCTTTCAGCAGCTTCTGGCCGAGATCCAGCCTGGTACATTGAACAAGAATCCTGTTGCGATCGACGCTCGGCCATGTACCCGTTAACAGCAGTGGGTCGCAAAAGACATGTACTTCATAGCCGTACTATTTCGTAATTGATTTGCTTCAGAGAATATGCTACGGTAATGGGCGTGAACCGGAGAATAGCAATCAGCAGATAGCAATTGGCACTTGGCCGGAAACAAAGCCACTGAAACTTCCTCAAACTTGTCAGAAAGCCCTTCCCTGGAGAGACAAATCATGCGTAAAGCAACTCACAACAAAGCCCAGATTATTTCTGCCATCAAGGCAGCGGCCCGGCGGCTCAGACGAACGCCGACGCGTTCGGAGTTCCAGCGGCTCAGCGGGATCCACTGGATGAAAGTCCAGCGGCTGTTCGGCGGGTACAGAGCGGCAGTGCGCGAGGCGGGGCTCGAACCCGATCCGGGCGGCATACGAATTGACACGGCGGCGATGCTCGTGGATTTCGGAAGAGTGGCGCGGAAGGCGAAGCGGCATCCCACGCGCGAGGAGTATGAAAAGCTGGGGAAGTATGCGGGCGCGAGCCTGGAGACCAGGTTCCGTCGCTGGAGCGCCGTGCGCGAGGCGTTTCTCGAGTATGTGACGCGCAACGGGCTGGAGCGGGAGTGGGGTGATGTGGCGGAGAGTCTGCGGAACGGGCCGGTGCCCCGGCGAGGCGGCGGGACGAACTGGCTAAAACCAAAGAAATCTTTACCGCGGATCGCCGCGGATGATCGCGGATCAGAATCTTTGAAACACAGAGGAATGGAGAACACAGAGGGAAATCGGGCTGGACATGCTGGGTTCAGCGAAATGGGTGAATCGGCGAATGGCAGCGAAACGGTTGCACTCAGCATGAACCCGGAAGTCTTACCGCGGATCGACGCGGATAATCGCGGATCAAAACCGGAGCCGGTCAGGGCGGAGATTATCTATCCCCAACTCAGAGGCATGCGGTGTGTGACCAAGGTCATGCTCTGGGTGATGTCGATGCAGCAAAGCTCACAGCAGGACAACGACCAATTCGGAAAACAGGGAGGAATTACCGCGGATTACGCGGATGGGCGCGGATCGGAAAACATATGCACAGACAGGAGTGTCCGCGCCACACAATTCTGGAGCGGAGAAACGCTGCGAACTGGCTGCGACACACAAACGCGCGCAGGAGAAATCATTCGCACACACAGGAGTATCAGTGCCACATGGGAAGCTTCTTTAGAACGTGCGTTGTATTTTCCCAAACGCATCATTCCTGGCCGGCCGCTCATGGGTGCTCCACTTCTCCCTTTCTTATCCAGGCCACGCGGCATCGGCGCGTCCGCAGAGCACCTGCTCATGCTGCATGGGATGGCGTACGAACCGGTGAACGAGATGGGCGTGGTGTTCCTGTTCGGCATGGTGGCGCCGCTGCTGGGTTTCCGCGTGGAGGCCCTGCAGGCGGGCTTCCCCGATTGCAAGGCCAAGCTGGAAGTGGAGCCCGGACGCTGGCAGGACGTGAACATTGAGTTCGAATTTGAGAGCAGAAAGTTCCGCGATCACCGTCATGATCCCGACAAGTGCGACATTATTGTGTGCTGGCGGCACAACTGGAAAGCCTGTCCGGAGCGGATCCAGGTGGTGGAGTTGAGTTCCATCCTCGGAGTCAGATAAGCCCACCGCGGAGAAAATCAACAGCTCGCCGCAGATTTGCGCAGATGGACGCAGATTTAGGAAAGAATCAACCATGAGGTCGCCCGGACCAGGGTTCC
>JBLMYN010000312.1:0-30888 GCA_050258305.1 Actinomycetota bacterium | reverse complement strand
ACAACTTCCAGGTTGTGCCCCCGGCAACCGGCATCGTTCACCAGGTGAACCTGGAGTACCTGGCGCAGGTGGTATTGAGCAGCGAGGAAGACGGCGTGCGCCTGGCTTACCCGGATACCCTGGTCGGGACGGATTCGCACACCACCATGATCAACGGGCTGGGCGTGCTGGGCTGGGGTGTGGGCGGCATTGAAGCCGAGGCGGCCATGCTGGGGCAGCCGGTCTCCATGCTCTTGCCTCAGGTGGTGGGATTCAAACTCACAGGATCATTGCGCGAAGGCGCCACGGCAACAGATCTGGTGCTCACGGTGACGGAGATTCTGCGCAAAACCGGTGTCGTGGGCAAGTTTGTTGAGTTCTTCGGCCCGGGACTGGACCATCTCGCGCTGGCCGACCGTGCCACCATCGCCAACATGGCGCCGGAATACGGAGCTACCTGCGGCATCTTCCCCGTGGATCAGGTCACGCTCAATTACCTGCGCATGACGGGCCGGCAGCCCGAGCAGATTGCCCTGGTGGAAGCTTACTGCAAGGAGCAGGGCCTGTTCCGTACGGCGCAGACCCAGGACGCCGAGTACTCTCAGGTGGTGGAACTCGATCTCTCCACCGTGGAGCCGAGCGTGGCCGGACCGCGCCGTCCGCAGGACCGCGTTCCTTTGTCACAGGCCAAAGAAGCTTTTGAGAAAGCTCTCCCAACGTTGATTGGTCCCCGTATGCCGCGCGCCGCGGGACGCGCCGCGGCTCCAACCCAGGTAGAACGGTTCGAGGGCGAAGGCGGCAATCCCACCGCGGTGGCGGTTGAAGACCCTGCCTCGCCGGGAGCGGAAAAAGAAGTGGGCGACGACATTTTTGAACGACTGCACGATGGTTCCATCGTCATCGCCGCCATTACCAGTTGCACCAACACCTCGAACCCGTCAGTGATGATGGCCGCCGGCCTGCTGGCCAAAAAGGCGGTTGAGAAAGGACTCACTCGCAAGCCCTGGGTGAAGACGTCGCTGGCGCCGGGATCGCGCGTGGTGAACGAGTATTACCGCAAAGCAGGCCTGCTTCCGTATCTGGAGAAAATCGGGTTCGATATTGTCGGCTATGGCTGCACTACTTGTATCGGCAACTCCGGGCCGCTGCCCCAGGACGTATCCTACGCGATCGGGGAAAAAGAACTGGTTGCCGTATCGGTGTTGTCGGGCAATCGCAACTTTGAAGGGCGCATCAACTCTGAGGTTCGCGCAAACTACCTGATGTCGCCGCCGCTTGTTGTGGCGTACGCGCTGGCGGGCCGGATTGATGTCGACATCACGCGCGATCCGCTGGGAACAGGCAAGGACGGCAAGCCGGTTTACCTCAAAGACATCTGGCCCACCCAGAAAGAAGTGCAGGACACGGTGGCGTCCAGCATCGACTCCAAAATGTTCCAGCAGAACTATCAGTCCATTTTCGAGGGCGACGCGGAGTGGAGAAAGCTGCAGGTCCCGACCGGCGAAACTTATCATTGGGACCCGAGCTCCACGTACATCCGGCGCGCGCCATACTTTGACGAAATGCCGGCCAGGCCCGCTCCGGTGCAGGACATCAAGGGCGCGCGCGTGCTGGCGAAGCTGGGTCACAGCGTTACCACGGACCATATTTCGCCTGCCGGCTCCATCAAGCCTAACAGCCCGGCCGGAAAGTACCTGCAGGAGCACGGCGTGAAGAAAGAAGACTTCAATTCCTACGGCTCGCGCCGCGGAAATCATGAAGTGATGGTGCGCGGAACATTCGCGAATGTCCGCCTGCGCAACAAACTGGTGCCTGAAACGGAAGGCGGAATCACCAAGCACTTCCCCGGCGGCGAAGTGATGTCCATTTTTGACGCATCGGTGAAGTACATCAATGAAAGCGTGCCGCTGATTGTGCTGGCCGGCAAGGAGTATGGCTCCGGGTCATCGCGTGACTGGGCCGCCAAGGGTCCGCTGCTTCTTGGCATCCGTGCCGTAATCGCGGAGAGCTACGAGCGCATCCATCGCTCGAACCTGGTGGGAATGGGCATTCTGCCGCTGCAATTCCTGCCGGAAGAAGACGCGGACACTCTGGGCTTGCAGGGCGACGAGGTCTACGAGATCGCCGGGCTGAGAGAATTGCTGGATAGAAAATTCGCCGGTGGACGACAGATTGAAGTTCGCGCGAGGCGGCCTGACGGCACCGTAATTGAGTTCCACGCGCTGGTGCGCATCGATACACCGCAGGAGATTCTCTATTACGAGCATGGAGGCATCCTGCAATACGTGTTGCGTCAGTTGCTGGCCAGCAATCGCAAGCCGGAAATGGCAGGCGCCAGGTAAGCTTTGGGCAGACAAAGGAAGGGTTGTCAGCTTCGGGTATGCCCCGGATCGCATTGGGCCGAAAAAATTAGAGTATTTAATAAAATGTGCTAGTACCGTCGTTATATTTTTTAAAAAAAAGCAAGTTGGCCAGTTCTCAAAACGAGGTACAATCACGGTTGCGGGCGTCGTCGATTCTTCCGGGCGGCTTCTAAAGGAAGATTCCAAATCAAGAGGTGCGTATGGCAATCATTCGCTGTGACCAGCACGGGGCCACGCACGAAGCCTTCGTTTGCAAGCATCTTGTCTACGGCAAATATCTCGGCTTTTTTTGCGATCTGGATGATCGTACAAATCCCTATCCTGACGCATGGTGCAACGGTTGCGAGTTGATCAGGCTGGAGCACAACGGATGGACTGACGCAACCGAAGAGCTGATGGAAATTGCGCTGGTGTGCGGCGGCTGCTATGAAGAGATAAAACAGCGAAACCTGCTCGGGAGCGAATCCAGTTCGGCGCTGCAGTAACTTCCACAATACGCGCCCCCACATTGTTTCAGCGCGGCTGCGCTGCCGCCGAGCCCTTCAAAATTTGCCGTAACCTCGCATGCTGCTGTAAAATCTACCTTTAAAGTGAGCGCTCTGAAGCCTTCATAGCTCTTCCGAGTCAAACGCAATCTGGAGTCCCTGAAATGGCACAAGTATGTGATATCTGCGGCAAAGGTCCGCAATTTGGTAACAAGGTGAGCCACGCGCACAACGTGAGCCGTCGGCGCTGGAATGTGAACCTGCGTCCCGTCCACGCAAAAGTAAACGGCGGCAACAAGCGCATCCGCGTATGCACCACCTGCCTGAAGTCCGGCAAAGTGACCAAGGCGTAAGTCCAAACAACGAAGTCCCGGGGCCTCCAAATAATGTTGAGGCCCTTTCCTTTTTGGCTGCAGGGCGAATTCAACCGGAATTACTGGAAAGTTACGCCAGCGCGACGACGTCTATTTCCACCGCAACGTCCCGCGGCAGGCGCGCTACTTCCACCGTAGAACGCGCCGGAGGAGCGCCTTTGCAGAATTTTCCGTACACCTCGTTCATCTGCCCGAATTCTGACATGTTTTTTAGAAACACTGTGGTCTTCACCACCTTTTCCCAACTGCTGCCCGCCGCCTGCAGAATCGCGGTGAGATTTTTTAAGACCTGCTCGGTCTGCTGCTCGATTCCGCCGCTGATCAGGTTCCCCGTGGCAGGATCAAAGGCCACCTGCCCGGAAATGAATACAAAACCATTAGCCTTGATGGCCTGGGAATAAGGGCCAATCGCCTTGGGTGCGTTGGGACTGGAGATTACATCGCGTGTGAAGCTCATCAATCCTCCGTTGGACGTTGCTCGACGGAAAGCATATCAGAGAGGAGAACTCTTCTTCCGCAAGCGGATTGCTTCTGAATGTTTTGGCGTATCGCCAGGAGTGGAAAATCAGATCTTATTCAACCGCTGCACATCGTGAATGCCGGGAATTTTGCGCAGGCCGCCGATCACGCGCTCCAGATGTTTCACATCTTCGATATCGATGACAATGTCGATTGTGGCCTGGCTGTCTGCCGTCCGCGCTTCAATGTTGCGAATGTTGGTATTGTCATCGCTGATCACGGCCGTGAGTTGCTTGAGCATTCCAGCCCGGTCATCGCAAAAAACGGCCAGCTTGACCGGATACGTCGCCTTGCCGTCCTTGCGGCTTATCACTGCGGGCCGGGACCACTCCACGGCGATGCGGCGGTCCGCTTCATACATCAGGTTCATTACATTCGGGCAGCTTACTGCGTGAACCGCCACGCCCTTGCCACGGGTCACATATCCGACAATGGCTTCGCCGCGGATGGGATTGCAACATCGTGCGCGATAGACCAGCAGATCGTTGTATCCCTTTACCTTGATGGCGCCGCTGTCAGCGCTCTGCCCGAAGACCCGCCGCATCACGGTCCCGAGCGTGCTGACGTTCTTCGGTTCCTCTACAGGAGGTTCCTCGGTGAGTCCCGGTGAAAGCTTGGCAAGCACCTGCCGGGCCGAGTATTTGCCATAACCGATTCCCGCAATCAGGTCATGTCCCGCACCCAGCCCGTACTCTTTTGCAATCTTGTCCAGTTCCTTGTCTTCAAAATCCTTCAGCGCCAGGCGGTATTTGCGTGCCTGCTTTTCCAGCAGCTTCTTGCCGATTTCGATCGCGCGTTCGCGCTGGTGGATATTGAGCCAGTGCCGGATCTTGTTGCGCGCTCGCGTGGATTTCGCCAAGCCCAGCCAGTCGCGGCTGGGGTTGTGTCCCGGCTGCGTCATGATTTCCACCACATCGCCGTTACGAAGCTTGTAGCGCAGAGGCACAATGCGTCCATTCACACGCGCGCCTACGCAGGTATGGCCAACCTCGGTGTGAATGGCGTAAGCAAAATCCACGGCGCTGGCGTCGCGCGGCAGGATCACCACCTTGCCCATCGGCGTGAAGGTATAGACTTCTTCGGGGTAAAGGTCAACCTTAAGGCTGGAGAGAAATTCGCTCGGGTCCTTTACGTCCTGCTGCCATTCCACGACCTGGCGAAGCCATGAGAGCCGCTGTTCATCTCTTGCGCTCACCGGGCTTCCATCCTTGTACTTCCAGTGCGCCGCGATTCCCTCTTCCGCCATCTTGTGCATTTCTTCGGTGCGGATCTGGACCTCAAACTGGTGCCCGTCTTCCGTTATCACCGTGGTGTGCAGTGACTGATAGAGGTTCGGCCGTGGCATGGCGATGAAATCCTTGATCCGGCCGGGGACGGGCCTCCACATCTGATGGATGGCGCCGAGAGCGGTGTAACAATCTTTCACTGACTTCGTGATAATGCGCACGGCAAGCAGGTCATAGACCTGGTCGACCGTAATGTGCTGGCGCAGCAGCTTCTGGTGAATGCTGTAAAGGCGTTTGATGCGGCTCTCTACCCGGGCCTCCACGCCGTTTTCCTTGAGTTTCCTCTGCAGAACTCTAACCATCTCGGCCAGAAACTTCTCGCCGGCCTTGCGGCGTGATTCAACCGCCGAGTGCACGTGCTGATACCCGATCGGATCTACATACCGGAATGCCAGGTCTTCCAGCTCGCCGCGCACTTTGCCCATTCCCAGCCGGTGGGCGATGGGGCCGTAGATTTCCAGGGTTTCGCGAGCCACGGCCTGTCGTCGCTCTTCCGGCAGGTGCTGCAGAGTGCGCATGTTGTGCAGGCGGTCAGCCAGCTTGATCAGAACCACGCGAATGTCATCCACCATGGCCAGCACCATCTTGCGCACGTTCTCGGCCTGGCGCTCTTCCCGGCTGGCAAAATCAATCTTGTCTATCTTGGTCACGCCCTCGACAATGTGAACCACGTTCTCGCCGAACTCCCTGCGGACGTCCTCGTGCGTGACGGGCGTATCTTCTATGGCGTCATGCAGCAGGCCGGCGGCAATGGCTGTTGAGTCCAGCTTCATATCAGCCAGCACCAGCGCTACTTCCAGAGGGTGGATCAGGTAAGGCTCGCCCGAAGCCCGGGTCTGGCCATCATGATGCTTGAGGGAGAATTCGTAAGCTTTGCGGATAATTTCCGGGTCGTCTTTAGGACGATTTTCGGCGACTTTGGCCAACAAACGCTGAAACCTGGTATTCAGCAGCTTTTGTGCTCCGGGCTGCGGGTTTGTCGCCATAGTTGATTATAGCTTGAAATAATGCGCCTTTCAGAAGCACTGGAAGCACGCTAGTGCTCCTGCCATAGAAGCGAGTAAAGGCAGGCGCATCTCTTCGAGGGATTAGACCTGGCCAAAAATTCTGGTTCCCTGATGAAAGATCATTTGCCATCTGCCGTTTGCGTGCCGCCAAAGGGATGACCGCAATGCGCGGATTACAGACGGTCCGTTCCTCGCCGGCTTGCAAGCGATATGGGTGACCAGGGCGATGCCGGTGCCGAGTTCGCGCATCTGGAAGTCTTCAACAGTCACCTGCTGGTCAATGACTTCAGTATTGAGCGCTTCGATGATGGCCGCCTTGTTGAAGATCCTTCCCGAGCTTCCGAACTCGATGAAGTCATCCGCGAGCAGCGCAGCAACTGCTTCAGGGGATTTACGAATCTCCTTCTTGTGAAGCGACGTCTCGAGCTCGAATAGATAATCAGCGGTTCTCTTTGTCATCTTGATAGATCCTCGCTCGCGAGGTGCGGCCCTGCAGGAACATGGCACACCTAGTGGCCGGTATTGGGTGCCGGTGGCCGTGCGCCGCCCGCGTGCCGGCCGGTTCGTAAATCGAGTTCAAAAGCTACTTCCTTGTCCGTCGCCGCATCCCACCCGAACCCGTGCAGCAGGTGGCCGCGAACCTCAGTGATCCGCAGTCCTTCCCATGACAGCCTCTCCGTATTCCAGGCAATGCCGTGAAGCCCAACGGCGGTTATCGAAGTAAACCCTTGAAACAGGATGAGTTGCTGATCTGTATTGGTTGTGATTTCCACAACCGGCCTTTGTTCCACGCGGAACCATTGCGCCGGGTTGGTCACTTTCACCACATAACCGTAGCCGCCGGCAATTACGCACACAGATTCCGGGTCAGGGCAGGAGCACACCGCATTCATGACATGGGGTGAATCGAATCCTGAAGCAAAGAATCCGAACCAGGCAGGAGCTGTTTTCGGCGCGACACGGACATGGACTCCGCTACGGTCTCCTTCTTCCAACTCGACAGGGTAGTGGTAGAGCTTCTCGACCGGATGCACCGGCGGCGGCGCTTCAAGCACTTTTACGTCGTATTCGCGGTGGAATGTGAAATCAAATCGCATGTGAAAGAGTAAGCCCTACCCGCGGTGCTCGAATGCAACCTGAAACTCGTGTACCCGCTGGCGCACGCTTTTGACCGGCACAGGCAGGTCCAGGCTGCAGCCTTCTTCAATCAGCGGTATCAGGCGGTCAAAGTCCGGCCCGGAGTGAGCACCTATCAATGCGATGCGCACCGGATGAAACAAATCTTTTCCTTTGGCCCCGGTTTCAGCCTTCACCTCATTCATGATCTCTTTAAAGCGAGTTGATGTCAGCGCGCTTTCCGCACTCACCCGTTTTGAGAAGGCTTCAATTACCCCCCTGGTTTTCTGGGCGGCCAGAACTTCACCGTTATCGGGCCGGGACAATGCTTCCTTCGCATTGAAATGAAACAAAATTCCGGCGCGCTCCGGCAATTGCTCCAGCCGGTCAACGTAGGGCGTCAGCAGATCGGTTACCCGGTTGGCCCAGCCGCCCAGATTTCCATCCATGCTGGAAGGCAGCAGGCCGGCGCGGCGGAGAAAGCCCGTCCCCATCTCATGGATTACCGGAGGAGGAGCGTTCTTGATGTAATGGCGGTTGAGCCAGTTCAGCTTCTCGTTATCGAAGATGGCTGGCGAGGGCGTGACCCGCTCTAATGAAAATTCCCTGATCAGTTCAGCCCGTGGAAATATCTCTCTGTCGCCGCCGCTTGGCGCCCAACCCAGCAACGCCAGATAGTTCATGAGCGCCTCCGGCAAAACGCCCATCTCGCGAAAATGGGAAACGGAGGTGGCGCCGTGCCGCTTGGAGAGCCTCTCCCGGTCAGGACCAAGAATGGTTGAAAGGTGGGCGAATTCGGGCACCGGAAGGCCCAGAGCTTCATAAACAGCAACCTGCCTGGGCGTGTTGGAAATATGATCGTCGCCGCGGATGACATGGGTAATTTTCATGTCCGCGTCATCGATTACAACCACATAGTTGTAAACCGGCATCCCGCTGGAACGAACGATAATGGGATCGCTCACGACTTCATTCGAAAACTCAACGCTCCCACGGACGATGTCGTGAAAGCGGATCGGGTGCTCGGGAACCTTCAGGCGAATAGCCGCGGGTTCTCCTGCCGCGCGACGCCGTTCTACCTCAGCCGCTTCAAGCCTTCTGCACCGCCCGGAATAAACCGGCTGGCGTTGTTCGGCCATCGCCTGCCGGCGCTCGCGTTCGAGTTCCTCGGCGCTGCAAAAGCAGTAATAGGCCTTCTGCTCCTGAATCAGCCTCTCCGCATAGGCGCGGTAGACTTCCATTTTGTCCGATTGGCGATAGGGCGGATACGGGCCGCCCACGTCCGGTCCTTCATCCCAGTCAAGCCCAAGCCATTTCAGGTCGGCCAGAAGCTGGGTTTCATAGCGGCCTTCGCTGCGCTCAACGTCCGTGTCTTCAATGCGCAGGATGAACGAGCCGCCGGTCTTGCGCGCAAAAAGCCAGTTGTAGAGCGCTGTGCGTACGTTGCCGATATGCAATTGTCCGGTGGGTGATGGAGCAAAACGCACCCGTACCTTGCTGTTATTCGCCATCAAATTGATGGTAACAAATCAGCGCGTTTCACACCCTTTCCGCGGGAGCAACACGCGGCGCCGCGGACTCATCTCAGGTTGAGGTAACAGAAACCAGTTTCCGGGTTCGTTCATGCCTTCCTCCGCCATTGGTCCTCTTATTTTTTTTCTCGCCGTATTGCTTGCAACCGCGCACCTGCTGGGGCACCTGTTCGTCCGCCTGCGCCAGCCACGCGTGATTGGTGAGATTCTGGCAGGAATTCTTCTGGGTCCGTTCGTGCTGGGCAAATTGCCGTTCTACACGCATCTGCTGCAGTTGAACGTGGACGCAGTATCCAAAAAGGCGGCCCTGGATTTGCTCTATCAGCTCGGCCTGCTGTTACTGATGTTTGTCTCCGGAGCGGAGACCAGGGCGCTGTTTCAGCGCCATGAACGCAGGCAGATCGCATGGCTTGCGGCGGTGGGGACTGTGCTTCCTTTTTTCCTCATGCTTGGGCTGGCTTCGCTGCTGCCTCTGGGATGGTTCATCGGCGTCAAGGCAAGCCGCACTGCCCTGATACTGGTGATGAGCATTGCGGTTGCGGTTACCTCCATCCCTGTGATCTCGCGGATTTTTTTCGACTTGAAGATTCTGCACACGCGATTTGCCCGGCTTGTTCTGGGCGTGGCAGTGCTTGAAGACATTGGATTATGGGCGGTTCTGGCTGTGGCAACTGCGCTGGCGGAGTCAACCGGGCTTCCGGAGCGGAAGATCGCAATCCACGTCCTTTTGACCCTCGTCTATTTTGCTCTCGGCCTGACCATTGCTCCCAGAGCGATGAAGCGGATTTCCAAATCGCGTTTCAATCTGCTCGCCAATAGTTCTCCTGTAAGCTTCACCCTGCTAATCGTCTTTTCTTATGTCGCTGTTGCGGGGCTGATGGACGTCAATCTGGTTTTTGCCGCGTTCCTGGCCGGGTTCGCTGTATCGCGAAAACGGCTTGGAGAAGCCCTGGAGACGATTTCCCGTTTCTCCTTTGCGCTTTTCATCCCCGCCTATTTCGCGCTGGTTGGTTATAGCCTGATCTTTGGTAAGGAGTTCTCACTGTTGATGCTGGCGGGCTTCGTGGCTGGCGCATGCGTTTTGAAGCTGCTGTCCGTCGCGCTGGGCGCGCGCCTGGCCGGTTTCAGGGGCCTTGACGTCATCAACCTGGCCGTAGCCACCAATGCGCGCGGCGGGCCGGGAATCGTACTGGCCAGCGTGGCCTATGAGGCGGGTATTATCAGTCCTGCGTTCTATACCACCCTTGTGCTGGTGGCTGTAATAACCTCACAAGCCGCAGGCGCATGGCTCGATCTGGTTCTGCGGCGAGGATGGGCGTTGCTTTCAGGGGACGATGCGGTTCCGGTCTCGCAGCCGGACAACACGCCCGAGCTTGCAGCATGATCAATCTGCTTTGAGACAGCGTTTTTCGATCTGGAGGACCGCTGCGCAGGTTGGGTGCAGGAAGGGATGCCAGGCGTCTTTTAGCCCCATTCCTCCATGTCCATCGCAGAGTGCTGCTCATGGCGGTCTTTTACCAGGGTTCCGGTGATCCTGTCATGCCAGCCGAGCTGATCTTCGTCCACCAGGGCCCAGGCGTATCCCAGCCCTACCGAGAAGGCGGAAAGCGCGGATGCAGCGGCGCGGCAGCGGCGCGAATTGGCATTCACCGGCTTGCCGTCGAATGTTGTCAGCTCAAGCTGGGCAAAGCGCATTCCGGGTGTTCCCTTGCCGTGAACAAGAAAAAGATATTGCATAACCAGCCACAACAAACCAGCCACGCACAACCCGCACAACAACGCCATGCGCGAGTGCGGATCGTCATGGGCAAGATGGACAAAGACAGAATCGAACAGGAGAAGTGCCAATGCCAGCACGCTGACGTCCACCGTGCCGGCAACCAACCTTTGCGCCAGGCCGGCGGGATTGGGGATCACTTCGTCTTCAACCGGGGAGACGGCGTGGCCCGGTTCGAGTTGAATGTCCTCAAAACTGGGCAGCAGTTCCATCTGTTCCGGCGGCGCAGGCGGCTCGATCTCCTGAGGCATATCCGCAAGGCTGGGGGCTGCGGTAGTCTTTTCGCCTGGAGTTTCAGCCGCTTCAGCCACTTCGATGATGCGCGGTGACCCATCGTCCACAAACTCGCCGCCACTCGACTGCGTCATCAGGTCGTCCGGCGGATTATCTATTGAGAAAGAAGAAGTCCGAGGGAAACGAATGATCTTGGGTGGCTCGGGGGGCGGGAGCCTTTCCGGGTTTGCCGAAGCATCCCTCTCCGAAACATACAAATCATCGAAATGGGCCCTGTGCAGCTTGTGCCGGACCGCAGGAGCATCCGTGAGCATCACGGCTTCTTCCGCAGCAAAATCGAACTCCAGTGCCTGGCCACTGTTGCCGGCTTTCCCGCGGCGGGCGCGATGCTGCTGAACACGCGAAACCACTTCGTTTCGCCAGTTATGATCGCGAACAGCGCCGTGATCTGATGACTCAGACACCGGTTCCGGTGACCCTGCCAACTTTTCTTCATAGTAGTCGGCGGGAATAGCAGAACTCCTCAGAGAATGGCTGCAAGGGAGCTGTTTGCCACAGGTGGGGCAATTCATTCGACTTGTGTGAGCTTCGCCAATGAGCAGGGGAGCCGGCCGCAGAACCATTTTGCTTTTCCAAAACTGCCCGTGTTACCTTGCCCAGTCCGAGCGGTTTTCTACGGCATGCGTTCCCAACATACATTTGTTATCACAGCCGGTGTGCTTTGTCATCTGTTTCTGCTGTGTCTGCCAGTGACGAGCCAGACCCTCCCGTCCGCTGACGCGCAGGCCCCGGCCCAGGGCAGCGCCTGCCATGCCGTCATCACAGCTCCGCCGCAGCAATCCGGGGCTGTGTCCGGCAACGCTGAGGTTGGAAAGGAGACCGCCTCGAAAATGGCCGTCAGCGAACGCGAGCCGGTCATCATTGATGCCATTCAGTGCGAACGCGTTGGATCACAGTACGAACTGCACGGAAACGTGAAGATCACGTTCAAGAGCTACACGTTTCGAGGCGACCAAGCAACGTACGATTCCAGCTCGGGAGAAGCAACTGCTGCGGGGCAGGTGGGGCTTGATGGCGGGCCGCGGGACATCCACATTACCGCGAGCCACGCTGCCTACAACGTCCGCAGCCGCACCGGGAAGTTCTATGACGTAAAGGGAACAACCGGCACCCGCTTCAAGGGCAGGAACGTGACCCTGACCTCCTCCAGCCCGATTGCGTTCACTGGGACCCTGGTGGAGCAAACGGGTCCGGAAGAATACATTCTGCATAACGGCTCCGTAACTTCCTGTGAGCTTCCGCATCCCAAATGGACATTTAACGCCGCGGAAATCATTCTGCGAGTCGGCAAGTCCGCAAAGATTTACAATGCAACGTTTCGCCTGAAAGGCGTGCCGGTTATTTATCTGCCGTACGCTTCGCCTCCGGTGGAGCGCCTTGGTCGGCAGAGCGGATTTCTGATCCCGAACTTTGGCACCTCAACCACCAAAGGCACCATCTTGGGGGATTCTTTCTACTGGGCCATCAACCGCAGCATGGATGCGACGCTGGGAGGCGAGTATCTTTCCAAACGCGGCTGGTCTCTGCAGGAGAATTTCCGCGCCAAGCCGAGCGACAGTTCCTATTTGAACTTCAATTATTTTCAGGTACTTGACCGTGGCGTTGTGCAGAATGTGCAGCAGACGGCGCCGGATGGAACGATAAAAATCGTTCCTGAAACAGTAAACCAGGGAGGCGAGGACATAAAACTGAATGGCGAGGGGAACTTTGCTCACGGCGTCCGTGGCGTTGCTTCCATCGATTACCTGAGTTCATTTCTTTTTCGCCTGGCATTTACGGAGAACTTCTCGCAGGCGGTCGACTCCGAGGTGAGATCCGTGGCGTTCCTTTCCAAGAGCATGCACGGATTCTCCTTTAATGCCTTCGGCTCGCGCTATCAGAACTTTCAAAGTACGGTCGCTGGAGACGCCATCACCATTTTGCACACTCCCGCGCTGGAGTTTGCCGGAGTGGAACAACCGATTTTCGGCTCGCCCGTGTACTGGTCCTATGATGTGGCCGCCGAGGGGCTGCGACGCAGCGAGCCGGGCTTTGTAACGCCGGGCCTGGTCGGGCGTTTTGATATTGCTCCCGTGCTTTCCCTGCCCATGCTGTACCACGGCTGGACCATCCGGCCGCAGGTGGAACTCAGAAACACCATCTACACTCAGCAACAGGAGCCCATTCAGGTCTCTGCACCCAACCTTCCCGGGGAAAATCCGGTTCATAATCCGCTAAACCGCCGCGCCATTGAAGGCAGCATAGAATTCCGCCCTCCCGTTCTGGCCAAAGTATTCAGCCGGGAACTGGCAGGCATGAAGGTGAAGCACACGATTGAGCCCCGAGTGGTGTACCGGTACACCAACGGCGTGGAGAGCTTCCCATCCATCATCCGCTTTGACTTTCGCGACATCCTCAGCAATACCAATGAAGTTGAGTACGGCCTGGTGCAGCGGCTTTACCTGAAGCACATGCACGATTCGTGCGAACAGGCGACGCTCACCGGCGCCAAGCAGGCCCGCCCGGGGGCGGCGACTGAAACAGACACAGGGGCAGATTGCACGCCGGCTGGAGGCAATGAATTCCTGAGCTGGGAAGTAAAGCAAAAGTACTTCCTCGACCCCAATTTTGGGGGCGTGGTGGTGAATGGCACCCGCAACGTCCTGAGCACGACTGTGGACTTTACGGGGATTGCCTTCCTTACCGAGCCGCGTCGATTCTCGCCTATCGTCTCGCGGTTGCGCCTGCGTACCAGCAGCAACAGCGATCTGGAATGGCAACTCGACTATGACACCAAAAAAGGCCGCATCAACGCGAGCACGCTGTACTCGAGTCTGCACCTGGGAAACTTTCTGGTGCAGGCAAGCCACGCCTATATGCAGGACCCCGGTGAAGCCGTGACGGTGGCAACCGGCCCGACCACATTCGTGCAACTCCCGCCCTGCGTACCCGGCGTGTTCAATACCCAGATTCAATGCGTGCCGCCTGTGTTCAATCAATTCCGTCTTCTGCTGGGCTATGGGAGCCCGAGTAAACGCGGCTGGAGTGCCGCGGTAAACGCCGGCGTGGATTCAGAGTTCAACCTGGTGCAATACTCCGCCGCGCAAACCGCATACAACTGGGATTGCTGTGGAATCAGCCTGGAATACCGGCGCTTCTCGCTGGGCCAGGTACGCAACGAAAACCAGTACCGGTTTGCCTTTACCCTGGCCAACATCGGCTCATTCGGCAATTTGAAGCGCCAGACCCGGCTGTTTTGACGGATTTGCCGGAGCGGTAAAGTGGAACACTGACGAGAACAGCACCGCCTGGAGCGGACCTCGTAATGCCGCCGCATCCTGCTGATTGCCCCCGTGTTTCTCTATCTCGTCGTTTCTCCATCTCGTCTACGGTTAAAATGAAGTGATGCTTTCTGCGAAGCGGCAACGGCTGGAAACCCTGCTGGCGTCCCTGGGCCGGGTGCTGATTGCTTATTCAGGCGGCATTGATTCCGCATATCTGAGTTTCGCCGCGCACCAGGTGCTGGGGGACAAAATGCTGGCGGTTATCGCTGACTCGCCAAGCCTTGCTCGTGCCCATCTCCAGGATGCCCTTGCCTTTGCACAGGAACAGGGAATCCCTCTGCAGGTCATGCAGACGGCCGAAATGGAGCGGCCGGAATACGTACGCAACGACGTTTCACGATGTTTTCACTGCAAAGATGAGTTGTTTCGCGTGATGGAACAATATGCCGCCGAAAACGGGTTCACCGCGATTGCCTACGGCGTGAATGTTGACGACCAGGGTGATTTCAGGCCGGGCCAATCCGCCGCGCGGCGGCACAAAGTAGCAGCCCCGTTGCTCGAGGCGGGCCTCACGAAATCCGAGATCCGGGAACTGGCACGGCAGGCAGGTTTGCGCATCTGGGACAAGCCGGCGTCGGCATGCCTTTCATCCCGTATTGAATACGGACGGCCGGTAACAGCGGAGGCTCTTTCCATGGTCGAGCGGGGCGAAGACGCTCTGCGCGCCCTCGGATTCCGCCAGTTCCGGGTCCGGCACCATGGGGAAATCGTCCGGATTGAAATCGACTGCGACGAGCTGCCTCGTGCCCTGAACCTGCCGATGTTCGCCGAACTGACCCGGACCTTTAAGGCGCTCGGCTTCACATTCGTTACCTTGGATACGGAGGGCTTCCGGTCCGGGTCCATGAACTCTTCCGTGACCATCCAGCCGCTCGTAAAGCTTCTCCCCTAGGCTGGTTGGAGCCTCCTCATGAGATAATTTCCACAGGCATTTTTAGCGCACAAAAGGTGGTTTCTCTTGGCTAGACTAGTCCGTTTTCTGTTCCTGTTGCCTGTATTCATGATTCTTGCCTGGGCCGGTTGCAAAGCCCAGAATCCGAGTGCGGCCCAGGGTTTGTCACCTGAGATCGTTCACAGGATCCAGACCGAAATCAGGTCGCGGTACAGCGTTCCGCCGCAAGTCGACATGTCGATTGGCGATCCCAAACCGAGCGATTTTGCCGGATATGACAGCGTGCAGGTAACGTTCACCGGCGGCACGCACAAAGTCACCCACGAGTTCCTGCTTTCGAAGGATCGCAAGACCCTGGCGCACCTGGAGAAAATCGATATCTCACAGGACCTGATGTCAAAGATTGACGTCAAAGGCAGGCCGGTCCGCGGGAACCCGAACGCCAGAATCACAATCGTGAATTACGACGATTTTGAATGCCCGTTCTGCTCGCGCATGCATGCGACATTCTTCCCGGAGTTTTTAAAGCAATACGGCGATAAGGTGAAAATCATTTACAAGGATTACCCGCTCGTTGAAATCCACCCCTGGGCAATGCACGCCGCGGTGGATGGAAATTGCCTGGCCGCGCAAAGCAACGATGCGTATTGGGATTTCGCCGACTATGTGCACGCCAACCAGAGGGAAATCACCGCAGCCGGTCAGGGCGACCCCAAATGGTCCGGGGCTTTTTCGAAATTGGACACAATTGCTGAAGAGCGCGTATCGAAGTACAAGCTGGACCAGCCCAAAGTGGAGGCCTGCCTCAAGAAGCAGGATGAATCCGCGGTGCGGGCTTCCATGTCAGAAGGGGATACCCTGGGAGTCGACTCCACACCCACCATATTCATTGATGGTGAGAAGATGTCGGGCGTCTTGACCGAAAGCCAGCTCCGTGCAATCCTCAATCGCGAACTGGCGGACGCCGGCGAGAAGGCGCCTTCTTCCACGGCAACAAAGTAGCCAACTTGATGAAACTCAGATATCGTACCTTAACTGAAACTTCACCCAGGGAGAAATGGTTGATCCACTCGTCTGGATACTGGCGGGCTCTGCCCTGTCTCGCGCTGCTGGGCATTTTTGCGGCCGTGTCCGGCTGTACGGGATGCGGATCAGGTGGCTCAAGCCAGGAAGTGATGGCTAAAGTGAACGGATACAAGGTGCTCCGTTCCGAAGTCGACAAGAGCTACAACATGCAGATTGCGGGCTCTCCGCAGAAACCAACGCCCGCCGAAGAGGAAGCGCTGCGCCTGAATATTCTGGGCCAGATCATCGGCGTGCAACTTCACCTGCAGCAGGCGGAAAAACTGGGCGTGGTGGCTACGGACGATGAGGTGGAGACCAAATTCAACCAGATGAAAGCTCCGTACACTCGGGAGGAGTTTCAGAGCAAGCTCAAGGAGCAGGGACTTACGGAAGCTGACGCCAAGCAGGAAATCCGGCGGAACCTTACCATTGAGAAACTCCTGAATAAGGAAATCGCGTCCAAGGTGACCATCTCTGATGCCGATATCCGGACTTACTACACCCAGCACAAAGCGGAATTCAATTTAATTGAACCCCGCTATTTCCTGGCGTCTATTCAGGTTTATGTTCGCCCTCCCGGCCAGCCGGCGGGTGACAAAGGGCAGACTGACGCCCAGGCGCGGCAGAAGATCCAGATGATCTACAACCGCCTGGAGAGCGGGGAAGACTTTGGCACGGTCGCATCGCAATGGTCTGAGGATGCTGACACGGCGCATAACGGGGGCGAGATGGGCGCCGTCCCGGAGTCACAGCTCAAGAACACAGATCCCGCAACACGTGAAGCAGTACAAAAGCTCAAGGCAGGACAGTACAGCAATGTCATCCCCATGGTGAATCCTGAGACACATCAGCCGGTGGGCTACCGGATTGTGAAGCTGATTGGCAAGGAGGCCGCCGGGCAGCGTGACCTCAACGACCCTGCCGTACAACAGTGGATCAGAAACCAGCTGCGCACGCAGCGTGAGCAGCTCCTCCGCGCGGCCTATGATGAAGTTCTGCGGGACAACGCGGAAATCCACAACTACTATGCTGAAAGTATTATGAAAAGCACGGGGACGGTGAAGTAGTTCCGCCCGGACTACTCGACTTCTGCCAGCGGCTGTCCGGCTTCCACAGCGGATCCCTCAGTGACGTTGAGCTTCTTAACCGTCCCTTTTTTGGGCGCTTTGAGCTCATTCTGCATCTTCATCGCCTCGATCACGATCACGCCCTGGCCATGTTCCACGGAGGCTCCAACAGACGCGAGAATCCTGACGACTTTGCCGGGCATGGGAGCGACGATCTTTTTCGGGCCTTCGCCGCCTGTATCTGCGCCACGCCTGGAACGCAGAGAACGCGGATCACGCACCTGTGCCGGGAAGCGCACGCCCCTCACAACAATGTTGGATTCTCCTCCGGTGTTCTCCTGTTTGACTTCATAGGACTTCCCATCCATCAGAATGGAGAGCACGCCTTCCTGGGTGGAAACCGCATCCAGAGAGAGGTCCATCCCATCGAGCTTGCAGCGCCATCCGTCCGCGGATTTCAGCAGTTCCACCCGGTGTGTCTTATCGGCAACTTTGACTTCATAGATCATTCGTTGCCAACTCCTTCCAGGCGCGCGGCGCGTTTCCAGGCCGAGGAACTGCCGCCATTCGCAGTCGAAGATCCGTTCCGCCCGTTGGATTTTGGGGCAGCGGTGGCGGCAAAGAGCGCCGCCGAAACAGCCGCTACTTTCTCCAGCGAATCCGTGCCGCCGGCGTGGCCGGGAGAGGTGGCAAGCAGACGGTCAAGAAAGCCCGTATCAATACGCGCCTCAAGGAAATCAGGGTTTTCAAGAATTCTGCGGAACAAAGCCAGATTGGTCTTGATGCCGCCAATGAAATATTCGTCGAGCGCCCGGCGCATGCGAGCAACAGCAGACGGCCGGTCCGGCCCAAACGCGATCAGCTTTGAAAGCATGGGATCGTAATCCAGCGGCACCGTCCAGCCCTCATAAACTCCACTGTCTTCGCGTATCCCGGGTCCGGATGGCCGCAGCAGCTTGCCAATCTTCCCGGGCGAAGGGAAAAAGTTGTTGTCGGGATCTTCGGCATAGATACGGCACTCAACGGCATGACCGCGGAGCCGCACATCCTCCTGGCAAAAAGGAAGCTTTTCACCCGCGGCAATGCGAAGCTGCAACTGCACAAGGTCAAGCCCCGTCACAGATTCAGTCACGGGGTGCTCCACCTGAAGGCGGGTGTTCATTTCCAGAAAATAGAAATTGCGCTCGGGATCCACCAGAAATTCGATGGTGCCTGCATTGGAATATCCGGCGGATTTGGCCGCCTGCACGGCTACAGCCCCCATGCGGGCGCGCATCTCCGGGTCGACAACCGCTGAAGGCGCTTCTTCGATCACCTTCTGATGCCTCCGCTGCACGGAACATTCCCGTTCCCCGAGATACACCGTGTTTCCATACTCGTCCGCAAGAACCTGGATTTCAATATGCCGGGGATTCTGGATGTATTTTTCCAGGTAAACCTCGCCATCATTGAAGGAACGCAGGGCTTCGCTCTGGGCGGTTTCAAACGAGGAATGCAACTCGCTTGCGGACCGCACCAGCCGCATGCCTTTGCCGCCCCCGCCGGCGGCCGCCTTGATCATCACTGGATAGCCGATTTTTGCGGCCAGATGTTCTGCTTCGGGCAAAGAGAGCCCTCTGGCCGAGCCGGGCACGAATGGCACCCCGGCAGCCTGCATGGCCTGCCGGGCGCGCGTCTTGGAACCCATCAGTTCCATTGCTTCCGGCGACGGGCCAACAAATTTGATCCCGGCGTCCTTGCATGCGCGGGCAAACTGCGGATTCTCCGATAGAAAGCCATATCCGGGATGGACGGCATCCGCGCCGCTGCGCCGCGCCACCTCAAGGATTTTAGGAATATTCAGGTACGATTCGCGAGCTGCGGCCGGTCCTATCGAATAGGCTTCATCCGCGCGACTGACGTGGAGCGCAGCGCGATCAACTTCAGAAAATACGGCTACGGAGGCAATCCCCATTTCGCGGCAGGCACGAATGACGCGGACCGCGATTTCTCCTCGATTTGCAATCAGAACTTTTTTGAACATGAGACGCCGAATACAAACTTAAGATTTTAATTGATTTAACCCATACCGATGTGCCGGCGATCACATGAAAAAAGCCCCGCCCGGGCGGGACGGGGCTTGAAATCACAAGCGTAAACGCTATTTTTGCGAGGGCTGCTGCCCTTGTTGCTGGCTTTGGCTCTGGTCCAGAATGATTCCGCCCTGGTTCTTCTTGGCCGCCTCCTCAGCTTTCTTTTTGCGGGCCGCCATCGCCTTGTCACTCCAGTCATTCGCAGTCTTGATAAGATCAGCCCGGGCCTGTGCGTCGTCGCAGTTCATATCGTTAGCCTTGCGGCGAAAGAGCAGGTTCATATACGCCATGGCGTCGTCGTAATCCTGCCTCTTTTGAATCGCGGTCTCCAGCATTTGCATGCCTTCATCCACCACAGGTCCGTCTTTTTCCTTCAACTCGTCGCACCACTTCTGGCTGCCTTTGCCCTTCAGTTCATCATCCACTCTCATTCCGTTCTTGGATTTAAGCTCGGCAGCATCTTTATACGCCTGCGTCCAGTCGATCACGCCAACGGAGTAATAGAGCTCGGGGTCGCTCGGGTCAAGCTGGATCGCCTTCTTGTAATACTCGCGGGACTTGTCAAAATCTTTCATCTGCATGTAAAGGAAGGCAATTCCCTTGAGGCTGTTCACGCTCTTGGGGTCATTTTCGAGCACGTTTTTGTACTGATCAATTGCCTGCTGAGCGTTGCGGAGATTATCGGGCGAATCCACGCCGGGCACATATTGCTGCGCGTAGGCGGTGGCGAGGTACAACTTGGCCACTTTCAGATCACTGTCGAGATACACAGCGGTCTTGAAGTGCTCAATGGCCTGTTCGTAATTGGCGTTCTTATAGGCTTGAACGCCTTTGTTCAGCTGATCGCGCGCTTTAAGTTTGTTGCACCCCGCTGTGATCAACAGCGTGGCGGCGATGGCAACCACCGTCGCCAATCGTGCGCTTGTTTTCATCTTGTTCTGGCTCCCTTGCCGGAGTTGAAATTCTTCTTGCTCGGGGGACAAATTCAAGCGGAGCATTGCTCCAGTGAACCGGCCTCGCACCGGGCAGATCAAGCCATTACTGGCCGGATTCGATCTTGGCCGTAATCAAGCCTACCGTGTCCACCACCTGCGTGCCCTTGGCAATATCGATGACCCGGGCCACTTCCTGGAACTCGATATCATCGTCGCCCTTCACGAACATGACGCGTTCAGCGCGCGTCTTGAAGATGTCCGTAAGGCGGCTGCCGAGATCGTTCCAGCTCACGTCTTCCTGGTTGATCTTGAGCTTGGGCTCGCCCTGGTTCGAATCCAGCACCTGTACCACAACAGTGCGGTCCGTGGGCTGAGGTTTCTGGTTTGGCGGCGGCGGTTGTGGAACATGCGCCTCCAGGCCCTTCGGGGTCAGCGGCGTAATCACCATGAAGATGATCAGCAGAACCAGGAGTACGTCGATGAGCGGAGTTACGTTGATATCCGCTGTTTGCCCGCCTCCGGAGCCTCCCATTGACATTGCCATAAATTAATCCCCTGTATGAATTGCGTAATTCAGATTGAACCAATCATCCGGCGCTCGCGATTTTCGCGGCGCGAGCGCCGGACGGTATGCTTGTCGCGCTCTGCGCTTTTCCTGCCTGCGTTGATGCCTTACTGCCTCTTTTGCTGCGTGAGCAGCCCCAGTTGATCCACACCAGCCGAACGAACGTCATCCACCACATCCACGACGGACTTATACTTCGCGCGCGCATCAGCCTTGATATACACGCGCTTGTCGACTTTGTTCTGCAGCCGTTCTTTGACCTTATTGGTGAGTTCTTCGGGGCCGACCTGCTGTGTATCAAAGAAGATCCTGCCATCGCGCATTACGGCTACGATCAGCGAATCCTCCTTGTCGGCGTCGGGCATCTGTATGGGATTTACGGTCTTCGCCAGATCAACGGACTGCCCCTTTTGCAGCATCGGGGTAATGACCATGAAGATGATCAGCAGAACGAGCATGACATCGACCATGGGAGTCACGTTGATGTTGGAGTTGACCTTGGAGCCCTCGTTTCTAACGACTATTGCCATCGCGTCTGCTCCTCGCTTACCGCCGGACGGCGTTCGTCCGCTTCAGGAAATAGTCCACCAGTTCGCTGGACGAGTTGTCCATTTCAACGTCAAAGGCCTCAACCTTGCCCGTGAAGTAATTGAACATCATGACTGCGGGAATGGCGACAAACAGGCCGAGAGCGGTAGTTACGAGCGCCTCAGAAATTCCGCCTGCCACAGCGCCCAAACCAGTGGCCTTCTGCTCGGAAATGTTACGGAACGCGTTCAGAATTCCGATGACCGTACCGAACAGTCCGACAAACGGGGCCGTGGAACCGATCGTTGCCAGGCCGCCGAGACCGCGCTTCAATTCCGCGTGCACAATGGCTTCGGCACGCTCCAGGGCGCGCTTGCTGGCCTCAATCTGCTCTCCGGGGATTTCCGTGGAATCGCCATGTGCCTTGAATTCCTGCAGGCCGGCAGTTACGACTTTGGCCAGATGGCTCTTCTTGTTGCGTTCGGCCACGCGGATGGCTTCATCCAGCTTTCCTTCACGCAGAGCGCCGGCTACGGCGGGCGCAAACTGGCGGGACTGCTTGCGAGCAGCGTTGAACGCGATCCAACGATCGATCATGACACCAATCGACCAAGCGGACATGATGAACAGGATGATAACGACGGTGCGTGCCAGCCACGCCATTTGCCGCCACAATGAGATAGGATCCCAGCCGATCGTCTGACCATCGTTCTGGAAAAGCATATAGGCCATTACGATGTGGGCCTTGGCGAAAACAAGAGTTGCGAGATTTGCGACAAGCATGAGTTTTAAGTTTTCCTCCTCAGAACTTTAGAGAACGTTTTTTTGCCGGTTAAGGGCGAACCACAAGCTCCGGCCAAGAAGAAATGCTCTCACGGGGGAAAACCGGATTTCTCTGGTTCCTCTCCCCGGGCTGGCCGGCGTTGCCGCCGACCGGTCAATCTATTCGAAAGCGACCATCTTTACATCCTGAAGGTGACTCGGATGGTCGTCTCTACTTCTACTGGCTCCCCGTTCAGCAGATAAGGCTTATAGCGCCATTGCTTCACGGCTTCCATGGCAGCCTGGACGAGAATAGGATGCCCGCTCACCGAGTGAAGGTTTTCGATGGATCCATTCTTGCTGATGGTTGCCGCCAGGATGACGTCCCCCTGGATATGGGCGATTTTCGCCATCTGGGGATACTGGGGCTCGATTTTGCGGATCAAATTGCCTGCAGCCACGCCCTCAGACACACGCAATTTCTGCGGTGCGGCGACTTTCGGCGGCGGCGCACTGGAATTGATGATTCCGCCAAGAACTCCACCCACCTGGCCACCCGGGACTCCGCCCACCACACCGCCGGCAATTCCGGTCGAGGGGGGTGTCTCTTCCTCTTTGATCATCTTGATCACTTTCGGGATCTTGCTGGGTGTGCGCAGTTCACCATTGACGATCTCGTGCTGGATCACCTGATGGACCGGGGCTGCCGCCGGCGGCGGGGGCGGCGGCGGGGGCGGCGGTGGCGCCACCAGGAATGAGTTGAGCTGGTGCAAAGGCAACGCTTCAGTGATCAGCAATGGAAGCAAGATCAAAAAGCCAACGATAACCGCTTCGATAATGAACGAGATCGTCGTTGTGTATTTCTGGTTTGTCCGGATCTTCCCGCCGGATTCCATTAAGCTGTCTTCAAACATCCCTGTTCTCCAATCCTAGGGGGACTCTTCAATTACATTGGACACCGGGGCTGCCTGTTTTGCTCCCGAAACCGGGCCCCAAAATCTTTAAACCTTGGCCCGAACCTTTCCTTTGCCTGTCCCTGCCGGTGACCCCTTGCCAGCCGGGGAACCTTTGGGCGCCGGAGCCGCCGGAATCGACAGAACTCCAGTCTTTGCGTGCTTTAACCGCCAATCCTGATACGCCACTAACATGGGAGCGGCTACCGCGATTGACGAATATGTTCCTATTAAGATGCCAACTACAAGGGCGAAGGAGAAGCCCCTAAGGACTTCACCACCAAACAGATACAGCGATAAGACCGTCAGGAACGTAAGCCCGGAGGTCAGGATCGTCCGGCTCAGGGTCTGGTTGATGCTCCGGTTCACGATCTCAGCCAGGCTCTCCCGCCGCATCAACTTAACGTTCTCCCGGATGCGGTCAAACACCACGATGGTGTCGTTCATGGAGTAGCCGACGAGGGTCAGAATCGCGGCGATAACAGTAAGGCTTATCTCATAATTGGTCAAGGAGAAAGCGCCTACCGTGATCAGCGTGTCGTGAAACACCGCCACTACCGCGGCCACACCGTAAATCAGCTCAAACCGGAACCACAGGTAGACCAGCATTCCCACCAGGGAGAACCCCACCGCCAGCCACGCCTGACGCTTCAACTGGCTGCCTACCTGCGGACCCACGATTTGGGCCTGGCGCACTCCAAAATTGCTGGTGTAAAAATCCTGCTTCAAAGCATCAACCACGGGCCCGGGAACGGCTGCTTTCAAATCATCAATACTCTTCAGCACGCCGCCTGCTGTGTCGTTGCGATAATCCAGGATCTGTTGCGCGATGTGCTGATAATCGGCGGCAGAGGTATGCAGCGGGTCGCGTGCCAGCAACTTGTCGCGCAGCTCAGTCAGCCCGACCTGATCACCGTTATTCAGATCCAGCTTCCCTGGCTGGGCGTTCGTCTCCAGGGCCGCGATAATCCGGTCTTTCCCCCGACTCAGTTCAGATTCGCTGGTTTCCTTGATATCCAGCGAGATCACCACCTCGTTGGCACTGGCCTTGTCATACCGCTGGATTCTGGCATTGTGCAGCCCCGCCCGGTCCATGTCGGCGCGAATGTGGTTGACATTCGGCGTTTCAGCGAACTTCACGTAAACCAGCGTTCCGCCGTGGAAATCCACGCCCAGTGGAATGCCATGCCAGAAGGCCATGGAAAGAATGCCCGCGACGCTGAAAACCAGAGAAAAGGCGAGGAAGTACCACTTCTTGCCAAGAAAATCGATGTTTGGATTATGAAAAAATTCCACTGTATCAACCTTTTGCGAACTAGATGCTCAGAGCTTCACCACGCTGTTTGCGGTTCAGAATGGCGTCAAAAATCACCCGTGACACAAATACTGCGGTAAACAGGTTCGCCGCCAGACCGAAGCTCAGGGTCACTGCAAATCCCCGGACCGGACCGGAGCCGACAAAGAACAGGATGATGGCCGAGACAATGGTGGTAACGTGCGTGTCCAGAATGGTTGTCCAGGCACGGTCGAACCCCTGGTCAACCGCCGCGGCTGGAGCCTTCTTGTTCCGCAATTCCTCTCGAATGCGCTCGAAGATCAGCACATTGGAATCCACGCCCATACCAACAGTAAGAATCACGCCGGCAATCCCGGGCAACGTAAGCACCGAACCCGTATACCCCATGAAGCCCAGCAGGATCACCAGATTAAGGATGAGGGCCACGTCAGCGTTGATGCCCGCTCCGCGGTAGTACACCAGCATGAAAATCAGCACGGCCGCCAAACCGGCAATGGCCGCCCGAACACCCGCACGGATCGAATCGGCGCCCAGTGAGGGACCGACGGTTCGCTCGTCCAGGTAATGCAGGCTGGCCGGCAGGGCTCCAGAGCGGAGCAACATCGCCAGGTCTTTTGCGCTCGTGTCGCTAAACCCGCCGGTGATTTCTCCGGTATCTCTGATTTCCGACCGGATCGAGGCAAACTCCCGCACTCTGTTGTCCAGCACAACGGCCAGATAGTGGTTGGGGTCGGTGCCGGTTTCGTTGTGCGCGGCCGTGAACGCGCCAAATTTGTTGCCGGCCGCCGCTGTGAGATTGAAGGTCACGTCGGGGCGTCCGGTATCGTCCGTGCCCGGACGTGCATCTTTGATGTCCGTTCCGCCCACAATCGGAATGCGCCCAACGATAAAGACGCGGTCAGTCTGATCATTCCCGCCGGCAATGCCGTGCATCAGAACTGTCCCGGGAGGCAGCACGCCACCATGTGCGGCCAGAGCCGACTGCTCACTGTCATAGCCATTGGCGTTATCAAAGCCCTGCCGCAGCTCCAATCGCGCGGTAGATTTAATGATGCTCTGGACCCGTCCGTAATCCTGCACGTTGGGAAGCTCGACGAGAATCTGGTTGAGCCCCATCCCGTTCTCCTGGATCTGCGGTTCACTCACGCCGAGAGCATCCACGCGGGTGCGGATGGCTTCGATCGACTGCTCCACGGTCCGCCTTTTCAACTGGGTAATGCTGGATGGCTTCATGGAAATAACCCAGCTGTTATCCGGGCCCTGTTGGGGAGCAAGATAATCAGGGAGCTGTTCACTCACGATGGTCTGCAGTTGTGAAGTGCCATCCAGGGGAATACCTTTGACTACAACCTCTTCCGGATGGTTCACAGGATCCGGCTTGCTGATGTCTGAATAAGGGACCTTTTTCTTCTGCAACTGTTCTTTCAGCAGCTCCACGGTTCGGTCCGTGTCCGCGTTTACCGCGTCATCCACCTGGACCTGGAGTATCAAATGCATGCCGCCGGTCAGGTCCAGGCCGAGATGAATCCGGTTCAAAATGGCGACTTTCAGGGCTTCGCCACCCAGACCCTTGGGGATGCCAAAGATGCCGTAAACGAAAAACAGCAGGATTGCAATGATAGCCAGAGACTTTGTAAGAATGTTCTTTTGCATATTTCACTTCACTAGGATTTCTTGGCTTCGTCCTCCCGGGACACCGACACGACCGAAGACTTTGCAATCTCCAGCCTCAAATTATCGGGCGGGACACGCAGGTGAAGAGAATCATCCTTCACCGCTATGATGATGCCGCGGATGCCGCCGCCCGTGGTCACGCGGTCACCGTTCTTGAGATCGTTGATCATGTGCTGCCATTTTTTCTGCCGCCGCTGCTGGGGAAGAATCAGCAGCAGATAAAAGACGGCAAAGATGAGCAGCATGGGGATCCAGAAGACCCCACCGATCTGGCCACCCTGCAACAGGATTAAATTCATTGCGCTCTGTATCATTTCTTGATTGCCACACAGCCTGCACACACTCGCTCACACGAGAGGGCAAAAACTACTTTTCTGACCGCTGAATGAATACCGCCCGGGCCTCCTGGCACCTGACCTTCTTGTACCGGAGTTAATCGGAGGATTCTGACGCCGAATCAGGGGTGCTCAGGCTGTGAACACAGTCCCAGAAAGAATTCCTGAGAGGTCCCCAAGTCTTATAGCATGACGTACCCCTCGCATGGTGTCAAGGTAGAAGGCCAGATTATGTACTGTGTTCAGTATACCGGAGAGCGGTTCTCCTGATACGAACAGATGACGTAAATATGCCCGGCTGTAGCGCGCGCAGACTTTGCAGCCGCACTTCGGGTCCGGCGGCGCCGTGTCCTGGGAGTAGCGCACGTTCTTGATATTCACTCTGCCTTCTGACGTGAATAAAAGCCCGTGCCGGGCGGCCCGCGTGGGCAGGACGCAGTCCATCATGTCCACGCCCATGGCGGCATATTGGGCGATCTCGTCCGGGTAGCCGACGCCCATCACATACCGGGGCTTATCTTCGGGCAGCACTTCCAGCGTGGCGGCGATCACTTCCATGGTCTTTTCCCGCGGCTCGCCCACGCTCAAACCGCCGATGGCGTATCCGGGAAAGTCGAGTTCCAGCAGCCTCTCCGCACATTCGCGGCGCAGGTCAGGGTACATACCTCCCTGAACAATTCCAACCAGCGCCTGCGTGCGGCCTTCCTGGTTCTCCGGCCAGGGAACCTCGTGCTTGTGAGCTTCAAAATAATCTTTGCTTCGTTTCGCCCACCGCACCGTCATTTCCATCGACTCGCGGGCACGGTCGCGCTCAGCCGGGTATTCCGTGCATTCATCGAAGGCCATGATGATGTCCCCGCCCAATGCAATCTGGATTTCCATGGACTTCTCCGGCGTGAACAGATGGGATGATCCGTCAAGGTGCGACCGGAAACTGACGCCCTCTTCCGTAATTTTGCGCAAGTCGCTCAGGCTGAAAACCTGGAAGCCGCCGGAATCGGTCAGCAGGGCGCGTTCCCAGCTCATGAATCTGTGCAGCCCGCCAAGCCCGCGGATCAGTTCGTGTCCGGGCCGGAGATACAAATGGTATGTATTTCCCAGAATGATCTGGGCGCCCAGCTCCAGAAGGACATCCTGCGGGACGGCCTTGACCGATCCTGCGGTGCCTACCGGCATGAAGGCAGGCGTCTCCACCACGCCGTGGGCGGTCTCAATTTGGGCCAGCCGGGCCGGGCCGGTCTGCGCCTGTATGGCAAAGGGAAGTGTCACGGGAATATGTTACAGAATTGTCTTGTCATTCACGGGGCTGTTCGCGAGCGGGTATCCCCGAGCGGCGAACTACTGCGTCGGCGACGTTTGAGGAAAATCTGGCCCCTTATCGCTTGCCGCTGTTCGCGAACTTCTCCGCCACCTTCGCCGGGTTCACAAACGCGCGGGTGACCGTTCCGCAGCCGATCAGGTGCTGCTCATTCCGGGCGGTCACTTGAAACACGTAGAACTTCCCTTTGACCGAGTCCAGACGGGCTTCGGCTTTCACCTGCTGCCCAACCACGGTGGGCGCACGATGTTCAACGTTGATCGCGGTTCCTACGCTGATCTCGCCCGCGTCGCAGTAGGGCTTCATTGCGTTTGCCGCAGCCCACTCCATGAGGCCGATCATGTGGGGCGTGGAGTAGATGGCCGGCAGTTCCGGGTTGTGGTGGTTCAACGTGTGTTCGTGGGCGACGGTGATTTCCGCTTCGCCGCGCAGTCCCAGGGGAAGCTCCTTTGGCATGCTGGAAATGTAACAGAACTCCTGTGGGTCTGAGGAGGCGCATTAAAGAGCACGGCCAAGGCAAAATGCCCCGGCCGTGAATACCTGCCTGCTGATAGCGGGTTTCGCTTCCGTCTGCCCAATCTGCTGCATCCGCGGCCGATCGTCGCTCCAACCGCCCCCTTAGCCGATGTATAATAAGAAATTGTCCTCATGGCATTGACTAGAACTGTGCTTTCCCAACAAGCGACTCCCAGGATTCGATCCACAACAGTGCTGTGTGTGCGCCGCAACGGGCAGGTGGTAATGGCCGCGGACGGCCAGGTTACGCTCGGCGACAACGTGATCAAGCACACGGCCAGGAAGATCCGCCGTCTTTATAACGATAAGATTCTTGCCGGTTTCGCAGGGTCCACGGCAGACGCTTTCTCCCTCTTCGCCCGTTTTGAGGCCAAGCTGGAGCAATATCACGGCAATCTGGGCCGTGCCGCCGTGGAACTGGCCAAGGAATGGCGCACGGATAAAGCTCTTCGGCACCTGGAAGCCCTGCTGCTGGTGAGTGATGCGACCCTTACGTTCCTGATCAGCGGCGCAGGAGATGTGATTGAGCCCGACGGAGGCGTAGCTGCCATTGGAAGCGGCGGGCCGTATGCTCTGGCTGCCGCGCGGGCGCTGGTCGACAACACCGACCTTCCGGCACGGAAAATCGCGGAAGAGGCCATGAAGATCGCCGGCAAGACGTGCATTTACACCAACGAGAATTTCATCATCGAAGAGCTCTCCGCCGTGCCGGAGAAGCATCCCGTATCCGCGGATTAGTTCGCCATGGCAGGATATTCAGGAACACCGCTCATCCAGAAGATCGGCGTCAGACCGGGACACCGCATTATGGTGCGCAATCAGCCGCCAACGTTCTTCAAAGAACTGGGACCGATGCCTGAAGGCGCGCAATACAGCACCAAGCCGAGTGGAAGAGCGAATGTGGTGATCTGCTTCAGCGAGCGCAAAGCGGAGCTTGAGAAGAATTTCCCTTCGCTGGCGGACAAGCTGGTGCCGGATGGCATGCTATGGATCTCCTGGCCGAAAAAGGCATCGGGCGTGGCGACGGACCTGACAGAAGACGTTGTTCGGGAAATCGGCCTGGATTCGGGGTTGGTCGATGTGAAGGTTTGCGCTATCGACGAGACCTGGTCAGGGTTGAAATTCGTGATTCGCACCAAAGACCGGCCCGCGGCCGTCAAGAAGAAGCAGGCAAAGTGAACGCTTCACAGGAGCATCGAGTTTGTGGTCGCGAGCCATACCGGTTGGCGAGTTGGACGAAGCGACAGGAGAGCTTAACGAATGCCGGACGAAGCCGCCCACGCGCTGAGTCCGGTTGTGGCAGGAGCGCTACGCTTTCAGCGAGATCGATGCCGCTTAGCGGGTTGGACGAAGCGACAGGAGAGCTTAACGAATGCCGGACGAAGCCGCCCACGCGCTGAAGTCCGGTTGTGGCAGGAGCGCTACGCTTTCACCGAGATCGATGCCGCTTAGCGGTTTGGAGCGAAGCGACAGGAGTAAACGATGGCTATCTATCTGCCAGGTACGACGGAAGAGACCGACGTCACCCTGGATGAATTAACACCGAAAGAAATCGTTTCCGAACTGGACAAGTACGTGGTGGGCCAGCATGAAGCCAAGCGGGCTGTTGCCATCGCGTTGCGCAACCGCATGCGCCGGCAGAAGCTTCCGCCCGATCTGGCCGAAGAGATCATGCCCAAGAACATCATCATGATCGGGCCCACCGGTGTGGGCAAGACGGAAATTGCGCGGCGTCTTGCGCGTTTGGCCAACTCTCCATTCCTCAAAGTTGAAGCTTCAAAGTTCACTGAGGTGGGATACGTGGGCCGCGATGTGGAATCGATGATCCGCGATCTCGTGGAGATCGCTATCGACATGATCCGCGAGGAACGGCTTGAGGAGATAGCGGAAAAGGCCGAGGAAAGCGCGGAAAACAAACTGCTCGACCTGCTTCTGCCTCCTACTCCGTCGGCTACATCCACTTCCACCGCCGGCTTCGCGCTTGCCGCCGAAGACGGCGACTCCACCTCCCGCACACGGGAAAAGCTGCGGCAGCAGCTTCGCGAAGGCGCCCTGGACGAGAGGGTTGTCGAGCTCGATGTGCGCGAGCGCTCCATGCCCGCATTTGAAATCATCTCCAACCAGGGCGTGGAGGAAATGGACATCAACATTAAGGACATGCTGCCCAACATCTTCGGCCAGCGCACGAAAAAGCGGAAGATGAAGGTGAGTGAAGCGTTTGAGTACCTTATTCAGGAGGAGGAATCGCGCCTGATCGATATGGACCAGGTCACCCGGGTGGCGGTGGAGCGCGTGGAACAATCGGGCATCATCTTTCTGGATGAGATCGACAAGATCGCAGGCCGTGAGAGCGGCCATGGGCCTGACGTTTCCCGTGAAGGCGTGCAGCGGGACATCCTGCCTATCGTTGAGGGCACAACGGTGAACACCCGCTACGGCATGGTGCGCACCGACCACATCCTGTTCATTGCCGCCGGAGCGTTCCACGTCTCCAAGCCGAGTGATCTGATTCCGGAACTGCAGGGGCGCTTCCCTATCCGCGTGGAACTGAAGTCTCTCACCATGGCGGATTTCATTGCCATTCTGACTGAGCCAAAGTCGTCTCTGGTGAAGCAATATACCGCCCTGCTCGAAACTGAGGGTCTCAAACTGGAATTCACGCGGGAAGCGCTGGATGAGATTGCCAGCTTTGCATTTCGTGTGAATGATTCCACTGAGAATATTGGCGCGCGTCGCCTGCACACCATCATGGAACGCGTGCTGGACGAGATCAGCTTTGATGCCCCTGATATGAAGGAAAAGACGGTCAGGGTGGATGCGCCTTACGTCCAGAAAATGCTCACAGACATTGTGA
>JBLMYN010000311.1:0-5730 GCA_050258305.1 Actinomycetota bacterium | reverse complement strand
ACGATTGATGCGCATGCCGTCGGCCGCCTGCGTGGCCCCTTCGAAGGAGAAGGTGTACACGGCCTTGCCGCTGCGCGTCACGGTGCCTTCCGTATTCACAAAGTAGCGATTGAGCACGCGGAAATGGAACTGGGTGTCTGAATCATCAAGCCCCGGATCGCTGCGGAAAAGATCAGAGGTGTGGCGCACAATCTGCTTCCACTGGTCCAGGTTAACGTCCAGTTTTGCAAGATCATGAACAGACTGCACCGGATCTTCTTTGGAGAAATCATCGAGATTGCTTTCGGTCTCAACGTTCTTAAGCGCCGCCTGCTTCTGCGTGAAGCCGCTCAACGCGGCCTTATAAGCTTTGTCCGTTGCCAGCCAGAGCTGGCGGCGCAGGGCGAGCTCGTTGTTTTCGATCGGCATGATCTGCAGGCTGCCGACGCCCTCGCCAAAGTAGCTGTCCTGCTTGTAGTTGCCGATGCGAACGACCACTCGGACCAGCCGGCCCACGTTCGAATTGTCAGTCCGCAGGGCGCCCAGAGTTGCATCCGCAATGTAATCCTGCAGGTCGGTAACCTGGTAATCGATGTAATACGGACGCTGCAGATTTCCCAGCCTGAGGTTGTCCTCTGAGCGCTTCAGCTCCGCAAGCATGGCTTTCAACACCGGGTCGCCGTGATCGTCAGAGGCAATCGACGATTGGGGCGAATCGGGCCCCTCCGCCGGCGCCAGCAGCGGGAAGCAGAGCGAAGCGGCAAGGGCAAAAAGAAAGATCAACCGGCGCATTAGCGGGCCTCCTGTGTGGTGGCGGCTGGAGCCGCTGTGGCTGTCTTCTCAAATCCCGGCGGCGGCAGCACCGGAGGACGCTCGTGCCCCTGGGCCACTTTCTGCACCTCGATTTCAGAGAACAACATGGCGGGAGCCGACGCTGAAACCGGCACCGAACCGGACTCGGCCCCGCATTCCCCGTTGAAGACCTCCATCTTTTGCCCGGTGAGAATAATCCGGTTCAACGCGTTCAGGGGCGTACCGATAATATTTACCCCGCGCACGAGTTGATCAGGTTTTCCGTCAGGGAAGACCTTCCATACCATCAAAGGCATGATCTGAAAAGCCTGAGGCATGTTGCGCAGTGTGAGAGTGAAGCCGCCGGCAATATCTTCAAAGTAGAGCCCGTACGGTTTGCCCGATTTCCTGATTTCCTCGATGAATCTGGCGCGCAGCTCAGAATCGGGCACGGATTTGGTCGAAGTCACAATGAGATTGCCCTGCCTGCCCACGGGCATCAGCCCGTCCTGCGCCCGGCCGTGGCCGTTGGAATGCAAAAAACCTTTGACCGGCATACGCGACATCAGGAACTGCTTGAGGATTCCATTGCTGATCAGGTCCACCTTCTCACCCTTTTGGCCCTCGTCGTCATAAGAGTAGTGGCCGCTCAGCTCAACTCCGGACAGGCTGGCTCGTGTTGGATCATCCACCACGCTCAGGAATGGCGGCAGCACGCGCTGGTTGACCATCTTCGTGAATGTCTGGCCCTCGTCGTCGCCGCGCTGGCGCTGTCCTTCCAGCCTGTGGCCGACCACTTCATGAAAAAAGACCGCCGCGGCGCGTCCCGAGAGCAGTGCCGGACCGCTGAACGGTTCCACGACCGGCGCGGCCCTGAGCTGTCGCAGGTCCTGCGCAATCTTTTGAATCTTGGCGGTCATGACTTCGTCGGAGGCCAGCTTGTCGAAGGACGAAGCGTCAAACGTTTCCGAGCGGGCCAGTTCCATTCCATCATCCGCGCGGGTGTTGCCCAGGGCCAGAACGCGAATCAGCGGCTGCGACGTGACGATTTTTGAACCTTCGCTGGAGATGAAATAGTGCGTGGGCGTTTCCACCACGAGCATCACCGTTGAGGTCTCAATGTCAGGGTATTGATTGAAAATGGCGGAGAGCTGCCGGATGCGGTTTTCCCATATCTTCTCGTCGAATCGAGGCGCAGCCTGGAGAGCTCCGATGGAGACCTGCGGCTTTTCCTGTGTGAAGTCCGGCGACTCATCCTCTTCAGCGGCCCTCACCTGTGTGCTGGTCTTCACTTGCAGAAACGTCTGGGCAGCGCTTTTGTACATGCGGTCGGTGGCCAGCCAGAGAACGCGGGCGATGGCATCAGGCTTGTCGTCCAGCGGCAGGGAAGTGGCGGTGGTTGCGTGAAAGCGGTTCTGCCCGTGCGTGTTGTCCAGTTGAGGGCTGCCGACGCGTACGGAAACATCGGCAGTGCGCTCGTGCCGGTTCATGGTGGCAACCAGAGCGCCGTTGCTGGCGATAATGACCCGGCTCAAGTCTTCATCCACGGAGTAGCTGATGAAATAGGGGGCAGGGTCCGCCTTGCTCAGAGACGTCATGGCGCGGTTGAGCTCCTGCTGCAATGTCTTAAGCAGAACCTGATCAGCGGCCGCGCCGCGACTGGACTGGGCATTTGCCAAGCTGGTGGAAGTAGCCAGAAGAACGAGCCAGACAAAGAAAGCCTTGAAAACTCGCATGATAAAAAGAGTGTACCTGAATTTGATAGTGGCCAAAGGTTACTTTCGCCCTTGAAATCGTGCTTAGCTCCGGGGATTAGGTTTTTACCGCAGACGGACTGCAGCAGCGCGAAAACAGACCGTTCCAGGCTATCCGCGTCTCCTCTCCGGCTCAGGCCGCAGGCCAACAAAGGGCCGCACCCCGAGGTGCGAGTGCGGCCAGATCCAGGTAATGCCAGAGTGACTTAATCGAGCGACAGATCCTGCCCCATTTCACGCTGCCGGGTGCGCAGGCGCTCGGTCTCGCGTTCCAGGTTTTTGGCGTGCTCCCGTACGCGCGCCGGTGATGGATTTGCCTGCCCGAGTTCCTGGTTCATGGCTTCGAGCTGGTTTGAAATGCGTTGCTGGATCTGTTCCATTTGGCGCGTCCGTTGCTGCATAGCCGCGCGCTGCTCGTTGTTCAGGGCCTGCATGAACCTTTGCTGGTTCTGCTGCATGTCACGGAACCTGTCCTGCAGCCTTTGTTGCTGCTGCAGGGCTGCTTCCTTGTTGAAGGATTTGTTGCTGCTGGCGCGAATCATGTCGCGGCTCTGTGTGCGCAACTGGTCCATGGATTGAGTGCAAGTCCGGAACTGATCGCGCTGTTGACCGGTGGCATAAGTGTGCAGCCGGTCGCGATCGCGATCCCTGTCGCGGTCGCGATCCATGTCGCCGCGTCCAGGACCCATCTGCCCCTGCTGTTGCGGGCCTGTCGTCGGTCCCGGCGAGCCGGGTTGCGCGCCGCGTTGTCCGCTGCCGCCCGGACCTCGTTGCGCCAGCAGTCCGGGTGTGAGGATTGCGAGAGTGGTCAAGAGTACAAGTGCTCTTTGTATCCATGCTTTCATTACTGCTACTCCTTTGGCTTTTGGTATCCCGGCGGGACGAGCCTGCTTCCCGGGCTTTGCCCGGCCGGGTGTCGTCTTTCAATCCCTTCCCACAAATTCAGTGGTTTCAGTTAGCTCTCACAGACCGAGGGGGAGCGGCCTGCAAGAGTCGGGAGAGCACAACCCAGGGGACATCACTTGTGACTGTCCCCCGGGATTTGTGCGACTCCATCAAGGTTGCGGTATGTGAGCAGCGTAGATGCCGCTCCAGGACTCGCTGGTCACGGGATCCAGCATGCCTGTAGTCAGCACCAGCCAGTCACCACGGAAGCCGTCGCGTTCGATGCCAACCGAGCTGATGGTTGCCCCAGCCGGCGCCAGCGGATCCAGGTTCTGTCCCGGCAACGTGGTATCGAGCAGGACCTGAGTTTCTGACGGGTCTCCTGCCTGGTGCAGGTAGATTCCATCGACGGAGCCGATCTTGCCTTTGAAAGCGACCCGGAGATGCATCTGGCCCTGACCGGAAACGGCTACGAACGATGATGAACGCCAGCGCGGAGGCTCGGGGACAAGGTCTTCGCCTGCTCCGCCATGCGCTCCGGGCGGGCGGCCGGAGAACACCCAATACACAAAGTCATCAAAATTGTCGCCTGTCTTGGCAATTGTGGTGATCTGTTTGCTTTCTGTGTCATACACAAAAATCCCCTGATGAAGCGGGACAGTGGTTTCAAAACCACTGGGATACATCTCGTTGCAGTTTGCGATCATGTCTTTGTTGCCATCGGTCGCGCAGATAAGCAACAGAGGTTTGGTTTCAGCGCCCCACGCGCCCCAGAAACCGACGTAGCGTCCGTCAAAAGAAAGACCTTCGCTAAGCTTGTTGAAGGTAGCGGACTCACCCGGCACTGTTTCGCCGATGGATACCAGGCTTTCAAGAAGAGGATTGGTGCCTACAGGAGGGCTGGCAATCAAAGGTGCGCGATAGATGCCGCCCAGGGTTGGCGCGTCTTCATTGTCATACCCGGCGAATACCATGTAACCGTCCGCTGTGCTCGGAGGAGCGGTCGAGCCAAAAACCACCGTGCCGCCCTCGGGCTGATTGGGAATAATCATGGTGCTGTTGGCCACCAGTTGCACAGGGGCGCGGCCTTCTTGCCCGAATATGTCACGGAAGAAAACGCCGGTCCTGCCGGTATCACCTTCGGTGTAGTTGCCTTTAAAGGCGATGGTAAATTGATCGGCCAGCGCCGGACTTCCGGGGAACTGGTCGAATTTAGTGGGTGTAACGGCTGCTCCCGGCACCTGCATGTAGCTGAAATCCTTCAAAGGATCATAAGGATCAGGAAGCGGAATGGCTCCAAGCAAACCAATTCCTGTCCGCAGGCCGTCATGCAGCGGGTCGCCATTGGGATGAAGGCTGACATAGATGCCGCCGCTACCCGCGCGCGACTCAGTGCCACTTGCCGGGTCCGTATATGTCCAGACCGGCTGCGATTGTCCACGGAATGCGACCGTATCGAAATCGATGGCGATTCGCGAGACGGATGGGAACTCATTGAAGGATGCGAGCCCATCCTGGTATGTGGTGTTGTTTGGCCATGGCACTTCCATTGCGCCCGTGGCGATTTCCTCAACTGGTCTGGGCATGCCCTGGTTCATATCGACTTTGTAGATCCCGCGAACCGGCTCGCCCTGCTCTGTGGGCGGCGCCGCTGCCGCGGTTTCTCCTTCGCCTCCTCCTCCCCCTTCGCCACCGCTGCTGTCTGTTCCCTTGCTGTGCGCGCGGAAGGCCACAAGGCCACGCCTGTTCACTGCCGGCTGCGTGTAACTGTTAAATTTCCTGGTTGAGTTGGGCATCACCGTTCCGGCGTTGACCACGGTTTGCCATGGCGCCTGCGCCCAAATGCCATCGGACGGCTCGCTGTTGACCATGAAGGAAAGAAATTCTGAAGTTCCGCCGCCGGGAGGCGGGTTGTGAACCCTTACGGAAACCTGGCCGGCATTAGCAACTTCCGCTGCTGGAACTACGACAGTGACCTTCGATGAGGTAATGGAAAGCGGGGTCAGGCCCGTGCTGTTGCCGATATCCACAGTCGCCCCGGACATGAAATCTTTGCCCGAAATGGTGAGAGCAAAATCGCCCTTCCCGGCGACCACACTCGCCAGCGAGTAAGAAAGAGAGTTCAGCGTTGGTGACGGATTGGCCACCATGAATTCCTTATTGCCCGACTTGCCGCCGCCCGGCCCTGGGTTAAAGATGTCGACGTTGTGAATGGCGGCTGTCGTCAGGAACGAAGCCGGAATGGCAACACTCAAATGAGTTTTGGTGATGGATGAAGGCGTAAACGTGGTCCCGCCGATCTCAACCAGGGTGCCGGAAA
>JBLMYN010000310.1:0-5523 GCA_050258305.1 Actinomycetota bacterium | reverse complement strand
CCACTCCAACTCCAACCCCCACTCCAACTCCAACTCCAACTCCAACTCCAACTCCGACTCCGACTCCGACTCCAACTCCCAGTCCGACACCAACGGGCGGGACCAATGGGTGGAGCAGTCGCATTGACGGTGTAAACATTCCGGGCGGTCTAAGCTCCGTACTTTCCTCGCAGAGCTTTGATACGTTCCCGGCAACGAATCGCCAGGAATACTTCAAACTCTATGATCCATCGAGCATTACCACTGATTGTTCGGTTGCTGCCGATGGCTGCTCGTTGAAGTTCTCGATCCTGCAAGGCTACAAGCAGGGAGAGCCGGGATGGTTTGACTGGAATTTCAGCCCGGATCTTTCCAGGACGTTCGGCGCCGGCCAGGAGTTCTATGTGCAATACAGAGAGCGCCTGGATCCGGCGATGCTGAATGGGGCGAACTTTCCCAACGGGGAAGGATTCAAGCACGACATCATCACCGAAGGCGATACCGCCAGTGTCGTGGCCGGCGATTGCAGCAACAGCCCCGGCGAGGTGGTGACGATCCAGGACCAGAACGGGGGCGCATTTCCAATCCTGTACCACAACTGCGGGTACAGTGGCGGGACGCAAGCCTTCATGCAGAGCGGATATCAGGAGGTCCAACTCAGAGGAATCTTCAACTCCAACTTCCTCGACCAGGATGCTTCCGGGTGCCCGCACTACAGCGGACGCGGAATACCCACAACCGATCCAACGTGCTGGAACTATGTTGGCGATGAGTGGTTCACCGTGCAGGTGCACGTCAAGGTTGGCGCGTTCGGCAGCCCCAACTCAGTCATGGAGATGTGGCTGGCTCATGATGGGCAACCCGCGCGGCTGGTCGTCAACGCAGCCGATGCCGCGCTCGTGAACAACGGCAGCGGAGGCGCCAGCGGAAAGTATGGAAAGATCCAGCTCTCCGCTTACAACACGGCCATGAGCGGTTCGCTGGTCAACACCGCAGTCTGGTTTGACGATCTCATGGTGTCCACGCATCGCATACCGGACCCCGACGTAGCTACCCCCAATGCGCCGGACAGTCTCGCTTTGTCCAGCATCACCTCCACAAGTGTCACGGTGAACTGGCGGGTGAATTCACAGAACGGCACGGCGGAGGATGATACCGGTTTTCTCGTTGAACGTTGCACCGGCACGGCGCAGGCATGCCTTCCCAGTCCGCAATCGGCGTTTACGCAGATTGGGATCACCGCGCCGGGCGCAAGTTCATTTGTTGATAGCACGGCCGTTCCCGGCACGACTTACACGTACCGGGTCCGGGCCAGGAACCTTTCTGGCGAGTCCGGTTATGCGGACTCCGTGTGTTTCAATGGCGGGACAACCTGCGGAGGAACGGTAAGACTCCCCTGAGGGATTTCGTAGTTGTGGCACTGTCCGGAAGGCGAGTGGCTCCCGGCGTGTGCCGCTAACGACTGATGGAAAGCTCCTGGGCCCATGCCTGGCTTCGCTTATTAGCCGGGCTGGGCCCAATTTTTTGCTTCCTGGGAAGTGACGTTCGAACGCGAGGATGATGGGGCGGATGGGGCCGGGAAATGAAGAGGAATGCCAACGAATAGGAATAATTTTGCACACTCCCCCTCAGATCATCTTGAGAAGTTGGCTGAGGCTTCGCGTTTTGCCGCAAGATCCAATAAATCCCTAAAAATCCATAGTTTAGAAGGGTCTGTCCTTTGGACCAATGGCAAGCAGATTGCCCTTTGCACGGGGGAGGTATTGGCCCGAGCGTTCCTTCGCTTTGCTGGAGAGGGCGAAAGTTATCACTATGAACATAGCCATTCGAGCAGCTGACATTGAGCGGGACAGGGAAGTCCTGATGAAAACGATGCGCAGCTGTCTGACTCCCTCCTTCAGTGATACCCGCTACGACTGGCTGTACAGGCAAAATCCCCATGGGCGCGCCAGGGCATGGCTGGCCCAGAATCTGGAAAACGGCGACATTGTCGGCGTGTCCGCCGCGTTCAAGAGGGAAGCTTGCGCCCAGGGAAGCGAAAGATCCGGCTGGATTCTGGGCGATTTCTGCATTGCCGATACTTACCGGAGCTTAGGGCCGGCGCTTCAGCTTCAAAAGGCGACTCTTACGGCGCTCGGGAATCTGGGCGACGCTCAGTTTTGTTACGATTTTCCCAGCCGTAGCTTGATGGCAATTTACCAGCGGCTCGGAGTACAAGCGTCCGCGCATCTGGTACGCATGGCAAAGCCATTGCGCATTCCCGAAAGATCTCAACGATTCACAGGGCTGAAAGCTCTTGACCGCCCTGCCGCCAAAATCGGAGACCTGCTGCTGCGAGTCACTGATTATGGCGGACCGAGCAGGCACGGGTGGGAGATCGCAATCCATGAAACGGAATGTGATCATGAGTTCACTGAGCTCTGGGAGACGACGCTTGCGGAGAACAACATCAGGATTCAGCGTACTGCTGAATACCTGAACTGGCGTTATCTCCGCCACCCTTTGGTTGGGTATCAGATCCTTACCGCCCGGAAAGCTGGAGCACTTCGCGGGTATCTTGTCTTCAGTGTCGGCGATGACAATGCTGAGATCGCAGACTGGTGCTGTGGCGGCGATGATCGCCTGGTGATGGTTCTGGTCCAGGATCTCGTCCGAAGGTTGCGGAAAACGGCGACAACAACTCTGAGCACTTTCCTTCTGGACTCGGACCCTGGATTGGGGCTCTTTAAGAGAATGGGATTCTGGCACCGGGAGTCCTCCCCTGTTGTAATGCACTGGCTTGGCAGCACGCCTGCTCCGCCAGTGGATTGGCGATTACTGCGCGGAGATAGGGACCTGTGATGATCAATTGGAAAAAAACAGATTCTCCGAATGACCGGAGTATGGAAAAAAGATGGAGCTGGGATTTACTGCCGGCAATCGAGTGTTTTCCGAAAAAGAGCCGCGATTGGGACGCTGTCAATAAAAAGGCGGGGAACCATATTCTGCTGGACTCGGAATTTGTCGGTTCTCTGGTGCGCCATTTTGCCGGCCCCAATGTTCTGCTGGCTGTCAGCCAGGATCCCGAGCAGCCAGGAATGGCTCTGGTCCACAGCCAAAGGCGGGGCTTTTGGGAGATCTTTACCCCGTCACAGGCTCCCCTGGGCCCGATTGTGCTTGGTTCGCCGGATCCTGCCGGCCGGCAGGTGCGCGAACTGATGAATTGTCTTCCCGGATTTCCTGTCCAGCTTGCGATCCTGCGGCAAGACCCGCAATGGTCTGCATGGTTCCCGCTTGAAGAGGGCTCTCAGCTCGAGGCGATTGAGATCATGCAAACAGCGCGCATCCGCCTGGAGGGAACATTTGAAGAGTTCTGGAAGGCGCGCAGCTCTAATTTGCGGCACAACCTGAATCGGCAGCGGCGAAGACTTAAGGAGCAGGGACGGACCATTGAACTGGTGACGCATACGAGCGCAGAGGCGATACCGGACTGCATCCGTGAATTTGGCCGGCTTGAATCTGCCGGATGGAAAGCTGAACTCGGAACCGCGGTCAACGAAAACAATGTCCAGGGAAGATTCTACCGTGACATGTTCGAGCGATTTTGTGGCACAGGCAACACTGTCATCTTCCAGCTTCTGCTTGACGGCAAAGTGGTAGCCACCGATCTTTGCCTCTTGCGTGAAGGCATGCTTGTTGTCCTGAAAACCGCCTATGACGAAAGTGTGCAATCGCTCTCTCCGGCATTGCTGATGCGCGAGGACATACTCAGATTCATATATTCCGATCGCCGCTATCAGGTCGTTGAGTTCTACGGACGCGTTCTGGACTGGCATTTGAAATGGAGCAGCGATACACGGCCCATGTACCACCTCAACCAAGATCGCAACCTGGTTGTGCGCAAGGTACGAGATCTGGTGCGGAGTATGCGATGATCCGGTCTGAATTCGCGGTTCTCCCCGAGCCATACCTGTCCTCTCAATTTGTTAAATGGCGGGAGGCGGAGCTGATGGGAGAACAGGAACCGGGGGCCCGGGGCTTTTTCCCGTTGGCACGCTATGCACTCTACAACGGGCTTGAGGCTCTTGGAGTTCGCGGCGGCGATGAAGTGCTCGTCCCTGCTTACATTTGTTCAGCCGCGGTAGAAGCAATCAGCGCCTGTGGAGCCGTTCCTGTGTTTTTTCGCATTGCGCGCGATTGTTCCCATGATTGGCAGGATGCCGAACATCGTATTTCCGCCCGGACCCGAGCCATCGTGGCTGTTCATTATTTCGGGTTTCCACAGGATCTTGAGCCGGCCCGGGAATTGGCGAATCGCCGCGGATTATTCCTCATTGAAGATTGCGCGCACGTCCTTAAGGGAAGATCTGCCGGCAAAGCGCTGGGCAGCCATGGAGATTTCAGCATTTTCAGTTGGAGAAAGTTTCTCCCCGCATTTGAAGGTGGAGAACTCATCATCAATTCCCGCCTGGCCGCCCTGCAGAACCACCCTCGTCGCGTGCCCCTGATTTCTGAGTTGAAAGCAGTGAAACATCTGCTTGATGGCCGCGCCGCAGCCGGCGGAAACCGCCTGTCTGCTGCTTTGTCCCGGGCAGCCGGGATTCTCAGGCCGGCAAGTGGCGCATCGCCCGATGACCGCCATCAGCAGCATGCGGGTTCAGATGTTGCCAGTGCGTGCAGTTTTGATCCAAGCCTGGCTCACAATAGCATCTCGCGGACTTCGGCATGGTTCTTCAGGCACGCCGACTTCGCGGCTATCGCAGCGAAAAGAAGGCAGAACTACCAACAATTATGGGAAGAGCTCGCGTCCATGCCGGGAGTAAGTCCTTTGTTCCCGGTTCCTTCTGAGGACAATTGCCCATTGTACTTTCCGGCATTCTTCCCCGGAACGTCAGCTCCAAACCGCTCCCTGCGCCAATTGGGGATTCCATCGTCTGCATGGGATGGTGTCCGGCCGGCGGGCGTTCTCGACGATTGTTTTCCTGATGCCGGATTGCTCTACAACAATCTGGTTTTTCTTCCCATCCACCAAAGCCTGGGCAGTGGCGATATTAAGATTGTTTCCGACGCGGTGAGGAAGGTTTGCAGGCAATCAGAGAAAACATCGCACAGCGTTAGCGTTCCAAATGTAGAAAGCATCAAGGCCACTGAAGTGCTAAGCGCCGCCCAACAGAAAAGAGCGGGGGCAGTTGCTCAGAAGCGCGTCCTCCTGGTGGCATTTCATTTTCCTCCCCTGATGGGCAGCAGCGGCATCTTGCGGTCACTGAAGTATTGCCGGTATCTTCCGGAACACGGATGGCTGCCCACAGTCCTGACAGTTCACAGCCGGGCTTATGAACGCGTGGATGAAAGCCAGATGAAGGAGATTCCCCGGCAGGTAAAGGTCATCCGCGCATTCGGGCTCGATGCGCGCAAGCATCTCTCGTTGAAAGGCTCATATTTGCGCTACACCGGTGTTCCTGACCGGTGGGTCTCATGGTGTCTGGGCGCGGTCCCCGCCGGCCTGCTTGAAATCCGGAAAAAAAAGATCGAAGTCATCCTTACGACGTTTCCCATAGCCACTGC
>JBLMYN010000309.1:0-10629 GCA_050258305.1 Actinomycetota bacterium | reverse complement strand
GGAAGCTTACGCCTGACACGACCGGCAGCTATCTCAGCGGCACGTGGACACAGCTTGCATCCATGCCCTCCGGTTATGCGCCGCTTTGGTATGCCTCCGCAGTGCTGCCTGATGGTCGCGTGCTGGTGGAGGGTGGTGAATTCAATGGGACTTCAAAGGTCTGGACGAGCCTGGGGGCCATCTACGATCCCGCCGCAAATGTCTGGACCGCGGTTGCGCCGCCAGCGGGCTGGAGCAACGTTGGTGACGCGCAAAGCGTGATCCTGAGCAACGGCACGCTGATGCTGGCCAATGCCGTGACAAGCCAGGAAGCCCTGTTCAATGCATCCACCCTGACCTGGACAGCAACCGGCAGCGGCAAGGCCGATGGCAATGACGAGGAAGGGTGGACACTGCTTCCCAACGGCAAAGTTCTGACCGTTGACGCCGTGGACCTGTTGCATTCCGAACTTTACGACCCCGCTTCAGGGTCCTGGTCCTCAGCGGGAAGCACGATTGTGCAGTTGCCCCAGACTTCAAGTGAGGAGGTTGGCCCTGCCGTGTTACGGCCCGATGGCACTGTCTTTGCGACCGGCGGGACGTCCAACACCGCCATCTATAACCTTGCGAGCGGCGGCTGGTCGGTAGGTCCAACTTTTTCCAATGGACTCGATATCGCCGATGGTCCCGCCGCGCTGCTTCCCAGCGGCAACGTCCTGGTGGATGCCAGCCCCGGGGTCTTTAACAACGGCACGCATTTCTTCGAATTCAATGGAACCAACCTGCTCTCCGTGCCTTCGCCGGCGAATGCGTCCTCGCGATCATCGTTTCAAGGACGCATGCTGGTCCTGCCCACCGGGCAAATCCTGTTTACCGATCAAACGTCAACGGTCCAGATATATACCGGGGCCGGGCTGCCGCAGGTGGAGTGGAGGCCAACGATCAGTTCGGCTCCCGGCGCCATTCTCCTGGGCAGTTACAACAACCTGATCTCAGGAACGCAGTTCAATGGTCTGTCACAGGGCGGCGCGTACGGTGATGACGTTCAGATGGCCACAAATTATCCGCTGGTGCGAATCACCAATAACGCCACCGGCCACGTACGCTATGTGAAAACACATAATCACAGCACCATGGCCGTGGCGACTGGCAGCGCCCCCGTATCCACTCTGGCCGACATCTCCACCCTGATTGAGACCGGTCTGAGCACTCTTCAGGTGGTCGCCAACGGAATCGCGTCGAATGGCGTCACGATTCAGGTGACCAGCACCGGAAATCCTTTTATCTACCGGGCGCCGCGTGACCAGCAGCTTGCCTGTTACGGAATCTCCGTGGCCCCGAACTTCCCTTCTAACTGCCGCGACATCAGCGACCCGGATGACAGGCAGATGTGTTACGGGCTTTCACAGAATTCGCAGAGCCCGTGCACAACCATCCAGGACCGTAACCTGCAACTGGCGTGCTATGGCATGTCAGTGGCTCCAAACTTCCCGACCAACTGCCACGACATCAGCGATCCGCAATTGCAGAATTTCTGCTACGGGGTTTCCAGCAGCGGATCAATGTCGAATTGCAGCAATCTGACGGATGCAAATGCGCGGGCCGAGTGCCAGGGAATCTCCCTGCATGACGCATCCTTCTGCTCAAGCATTACCAACAACAATGATCGGTTGTTCTGCCAGGGAATCGCCAGCCGGTCGCAGACGCCCTGTACGTCTATCCAGTAGGGGCAGCCGCGCAGAAGAAGGACCCCGTCCGGGCGGGGTTCATTCTGGGAAAATGCCGGTCGACCAGGGCTATTGGCAGTCCCGGAGTATCGGGCATATCACAACCTTCTGGAGACTCTGGAAGGATTCAGTTACAACGATCCCCGGCCGCGAATCAGGCTCATCGCATCCGGAACGCCTGCGCCGCCGCTTCTGCCTGATCCATTCTGCTCTTCCGTGTTGTCTCCCTCGCCGGGCGCGAGGAACAGGTTGGTTTCCAGTCCATGCTGGCGCGTATAGAGATCGTAGTAGCGGCCCTGGAGTGACAGCAGTTCGTCATGGCGGCCGCGTTCCACGATCCGGCCTGCCTCCACCACCAGAATCTGGTCCGCCTGGCGAATGGTGGAGAGGCGGTGAGCAATCACGAACGTAGTCCGGCCTTCCATCAGGTACTTCAGGCCCTGCTGGATGTACGCTTCCGATTCCGAATCGAGACTTGAGGTGGCTTCGTCCAGGATCAGGATGCGCGGGTTGGCCAGCACGGCGCGCGCGATGGAGACGCGCTGCTTCTGGCCGCCGGAGAGCTTCACGCCCCGCTCCCCGATGATGGTGTCGTATTTTTCCGGAAAGCGCTCGGCGAATTCGTCCACGTGGGCGATGCGGCATGCCTGCATGATCTCTTCTTCCGTGGCTTCAGGACGCGAGAAGGCAATGTTCTCTCGAATGCTGCCATCGAACAGGAATGAATCCTGCAGCACCACGCCCAGGGCGCTTCGGTAGGAATCGAGCCGCACTCTGCTGAGATCCACGCCGTCGATCGTTACCCGGCCCGAGCCGGGCTTATAGAACGCCGCCACCAGGCCAATCATGGTTGATTTGCCTGAACCGGACGACCCGACCAGTGCTGTAACCGTCCCAGGCTCCGCCAGGAAGCTCACATCCTGCAGCACAGGTTTGCCCGGCTCATAAGCGAAATTCACATGTTCAAAGCTGACGGCGCCATCGATGTGCGGCAAAACAGTGTCCCGCTCCGGGTCCTGGTGTTCCTGGCTTTCCGCCAGCACCTCGCGCGTGCGGTCAAGCCCGGCGAGCGCATCCGTGATCTGCGTGCCGATGCTGGCGATCTGGGCAACCGGGGCCACCAGGAATCCCATGAACATGGTGTAACTGAAAAGCTCTCCGACGGTCATGTGGCCCGCCATGATCTGCCGCGTTCCAATAAACATGATGATGGAGCTCACAACCCCCAGTGTGACCGTGGAAGAAAGCCCCATCACGGAGGTCGCCGTCAGGGCTTTGAGCACGTTGTTAAGCAGTCGCTCAACGCCGGCGCTGAAAACGCCGGATTCCCTCTCTTCAGCGTGATAGCCCTTCACTACGCGCACCCCGCCCAGCGTCTCGGTCAACCTGCCGGTAACCTCGGCATTGATCTTGCCGCGCTCACGGAAGATAGGACGTATGGTTTTGAACGCCCGGCTCAGGGCAGCCATCAGGACCAGCAAAAAACCCAGGGCGATGACCGTCATGCGCGCGTTCATCTTCAGCAGGATGCCCAGCGCCAGCACGGCCGTCAGCACGCCGCCGCAGAACTCCACCAGCCCGGTGCCGATCAGGTTTCGCACGCCTTCCACGTCCGTCATGATGCGGGAGACGAGTACGCCTGTCTTGTTGGCGTCGTAATAACTCAGGGAAAGCCTCCCCACATGGGCCTGCACCTTGCGCCGGAGCTCGGCAATCACCCGCTGGCCTTCCTTGGAGAGCAGTTGGATGAGTGAAAATGAGCTGAGCCCCTGAATAAAAGTCGCCGCCAGCACCGCTCCCACCAGGGGAAGCAGCAGATCAGGACGGTGCCTGCCGATCACTTTATCAATCAGGATCTTGGTGGAATAAGGCAGCACCAGTCCGCACACACGCCCAATGAGCAGCACCAGGAAGCTTCCCGCCAGCAGGCCACGCCGCGGGTGGAGGAGCTCGCGGATCATGGGCCATACCGATTTCAGGTTCTGCGCCGCGGATTTTTTCTTCTTGTCAGCTTCTTTATCGCCGCTCGGATTCGCCAAACTCAATACCCCGGATTCACAGTATCTCTACTAGATTACAGGGCCTGTCGCGGCGGTTCGAATTTTTCTTCTCCCCGTCAGGTCTTCGCCCGGCCGGCATTGACTCGAGGAAGCTTTGGTAGCAGCATAGACCGCATTCCAATCCACGGAGGCTCGAATGGGCAGGAAAATTCTGGCAGGAATTCTGGGCGGGATCGCGTTCTTTGCCTGGTCCAGCATCGCGCATCTGGCAACAGGTCTGGGGCAGATCGGGCTGAGCGAACTTCCGAACGAGCAGGCGGTGGTCAACAACCTGAAGGCAAACGTCCCCGCTCCCGGCCTTTACTTTTTCCCCGGCTACGGTCTGGGGCCGAATGCCACGCACGCGCAGAAAATGGCTGCAATGAAGACTCTGGCGCCCCGCATCAAAGCCGGGCCCATCGGCCTGATGGTGTATCACCCCACAGGATATGACGCGCTTTCTCCCCGGCAGATGCTGATTGAACTCGGCACCAACATCATTCAGGTGCTGATTGCCGTTTTTCTGCTGGGACAGACGCGAATTTACAGCTTTGCCGGACGCTGGTGGTTTATCACCCTGGCGGGAATCCTTGCCGCCATCAGCACGAACATTTCTTACTGGAACTGGTACGGCTTTCCCGGCAACTACACCGTTGCGTACATCTCGGTCATAGCAATCGGGTTTGTCTGCGCCGGTCTGGTGGCCGCCGCCATGGTGAAACCGGCTGCGTCTGGCACGGTCGCGCGAGCGTATTGATCACTGCAACCGCTAAAATTCCCGGGACGAGCTTCTACCGCGGATTTACGCGGATGAACGCGGATTGGAAGCGCAAGGCCCGTGGTGGCTTCGGATCATCAACGCCGATGCTAGAAACCGCTGTACCCCAGCAGAGGAATCCATCCTGAACCCGCGCAATGCCATGCAAGATCGAGCTGGAAACGTTAAACGCGCGGGTGAAGGATCGGCTCCGCTGCCGACCGGCGAGAGCCACGAAGGCGATCGGATCTTCGTGCAAGTGGCTGCCGCGACACTGCTGCGTAGCCGCCCAGGCGCTGGCGGCATGGGTGGGACCGGCGTCTACTTCACCGTGCGGTTGATTTCAGTGTTCTGGCCGGAGGCAATCAGCCACCTGTTCTTTCCGTGAGTCAGCACGAAGAGAAGCACGCCGCGCCGCGGAGTCGTGGTCCGGACGTCACGCAGCAGCTGCCACTTCACGTGCGCCAGGGCCACGTCATTGCGCAGGAAGCGCACATCAATCGACTCGAACTTCATCGTGCTGTCTTTGAAGATACCGTAGTTCGCGGCGTGAGCTCCGGGCACCTGGGTGGTCTTCGGGATTGCGCCGTGCGCCCAGGCATGATGCATCTGAATCTCCTGTCGCCCCTTCATAACGATCCCGATCACGTTGACGAACTCGGCGTCCGGTGCAAACAGTTTGCCGAATGCGTCCATGTCATGATGGTTCCAGTCGGTAGCGAAACCTTCTACCGCCTTGCGTACGTCGTCCTTCCGCATGTCGTCCGCGTTCCCGTGCGTAGCAAGCACACAGGTAGCGGAAAGACATACCAACAGCGCCACAACCGGAACCAGCCTGGAAGATTTCCTCATTGCTGCTGCCCCCTCATTCCAGATTTATTGTTGCTCAGCACTTTACGCCTGATTCGCTGATGCGATACAAGAATTGCGAGTGAAAGCAGCCCGGGCCATGACCGGTTTGATTCAGAGCTCCGTCGCGCCTGCCCCGGTTTCGCCATTCTGGCGTTCGGTCAACTGCACAGTCCTGAGGGAACGCGACCCTCGCAAGAAGGGCCTCCGCACGATCCCCGCGCCTGCCCGGCGTGGCGCATCGCGGCGCATCCCCCTTGACTGCCGGAGAGGTAAAATCGCAACACACTTTTGTTCCAGGTACAATCCCATGGGTACAGCAAACCAGGTTGCGTGTCCACGGTGTGCAGCTTTTGCGGGCAAACCCTGCCTCTCCAGGAACGGCAGGCCGCTCATGCGCTTCCATAAGGAGCGCATCGAGGCCACGACCAAGACGAACGTGCAAAAGCTGAAACCGTCTGAAGATGACGACCTGCCGGTCCTTATCACCAGGCGCGAAACCGCAGGCTGAACTTACCGCGGATCACCGCGGATGAGCGCGGATCAGAAGAGCTTGCAGGAATGGATTTTCCTCGGCGCTGCTCTGAGCCCCTCTGTGGTTCAGGACTTTGGCCTTTGTGTTGCCTTCGTGGCCAACAAGGGTTTCGGCTAGCGCCGGGCAATGGCGAGATAGATAGCCAGGCCGGTCAGCACGGCATTCCAGACCAGAAGCGCAATCACCCAGAACCGCGCGCTGGTCCATTTGCGGTTCCAGTCCTGCTGCCATTGGGAGAGGCGCTCTTCTGCCGCGGCCGCCCGCTCTTCGGCTGCGGCGATCCGCCGGTCAAACTCGGCGAATAACTGCTGCAGTTGCTCAAGGGGATCGCCGCTCTGCGGTTCAGCTCTGTTGGCGTTCATGCGCTCGCGGGCCATGTCCACGGCGCTGCGGGCCACGTGCGGGGCCGCATGCGTTGCCGCCGTCTTCACGATCTCAAGAAGTACTCCCCACAAGCCCATGTGATGTGCGGCTCCTGTCCGCCGCTCCGGCCCTGACCCTGCCTTCTGCAGGTACAAAGCGGCTGTGAGTTGATTCTACAGTGTGACGGGGAGCGAAGGCATTATCGGAGTTTTGCGCACGGCCGCCTCGGAAACGCCCAACAAAGGTGTCTGCTGCCCGCTGTGACGGCGGTCACACCCTCGCGCATTCAGAAGTAACCTCCCTTCGACAGAAAGGAGAAGGCAAGGGCTGGCACGGCCGTTAAGATCAAGGTGATAAGAGAGGTGTGGGCTTGAACCCAATGTCTAAGACGAGCCAACAGCAGACGGGTCATTCTCTCGAGGCAGAGCTTTGCGGCATTCCCTTTGCCAGGAATTTGTATCCCATGTGGGTCTTCGACCGGGAGACGCTGGCTTTCCTCGAAGTGAACGCTGCGGCGATCACACAATACGGATACACACGCGAGCAGTTTCTGGGTATGACGGTGACCGAGCTCCGCCCGCCCGACGATGTGCGGGAGTTCCTCCGCACCGCGCACTCCAAAGAGGGAGTTACGGCCGAAAGCTGGCGGCACTGCACCCGGACCGGAGCCATAGTGCCCGTGTCGATTACCACTTGGGAGCTGACGTTCCGCGGAAGGCCGGCGAAACTTGTGCTGGCCCGGTGGGAATCCCTGCCCGCAGCGTCGAGCCGTATTCCGGGAGTGGATTTGCCCAGGCCGGTAAAGGCCAACAAAGCCCTTGACGCATACGAGCACAAGTAAGGGCTCCGGCCGCCCGGCAGCAAATTACAGATTGACCGGTTTCGCCCGCTAGTGAATAAGCCCCTTGGTCCATTGCGGACGATCAGCCCGTTCCAGATCTCCGTCCCATGAGTCCAGCAGGCGCCCGGTGTTCACGTCGCGCAACTCGCAATGCGAGGAGGGTCCCTCGTGCAGTGGCCCCGCATGATAAGCGACCTGGTTACCCCCCTTGAAAATGCCCCGACTCACACGGGCACATACTCTCTGGGCGAGGTGGAGTTTCCCCGGCTGAGGATCAGGGCCGTAGGCCCGGCAAGAGTTTAGCCCAGCACAGCCCGAGTCCCGGCGAAGCCGGGATGAAGGGGCAAGTGCTGGGTAAGCTGTGAGGGCGAGTCAAACCCACGCTGCCGCAGGCCGGAGCGCAGCGAAGCGGAGCGACAACAAAAGAAGCATTTCATGCTCGTTGAGGACCGGCATCGCATGACGACTCCGTGAAGAAACGCCCAGCTCCAGAATGCCGGGCCTGTATCAAACGCGCGCACAACTTTGCCCTCGCGCCAAATCACCAGGGGGCCCGGGATATGATCGAATTTCGTCGTGGCGTCGTTCGCAGGGTTGGAATAAAGAACCAGCCAGCCCGGGGTGCGGCCATCATCGGCAATCTTGGCGTCTTCAATGCCGGCCTGATCCTGTCTATGGGGTACAACCGCTTCCCTGGAAATCCGGAAGCCTGAAGCCTCAAAATCATTCTGCTCTCAGCGCCTCTACGGGATCGGCAAACGCCGCCTTTCTTGCCGGCAGGAAACTTGCGATCCCGGCAACCGCAATTAGCAGAAGCGACACCGCAATGAAAGTCAGCGGATCCAAACTTCCCACTCGGAAGAGCATGCTGCGCATGAGGCGCGTGAACAGTACTGAAAGGCCAATTCCCAGTACCAGCCCCGCGGCGGCAAAGCGCAATCCTTCCTGCACGATCATTCGCAGCAGGCCATGCGGAGTCGCTCCCAGCGCGATTCGCACGCCCATTTCTCTCGTCCTCTGGCTCACTGAGTAGGCGATAGTTCCATAAAGACCCACAGCCGCGAGCAGCAACGCAAGTCCGGCAAATGATCCCAGCAACGTTAAATTGAAGCGTCGCTGGGAAAAGCCGCTGGAGATCACGTCTTCCATGCTGGAGATGTTTCCTACTGTCTGCTCGGGGCTCACCGCATGGATCTGCTTGCGCATCGTATCCGCGAACCATACGGGATTGCCTGCGGTGCGCACAAACAGGCTCATGCTCGCGAAATCATGATAGGTTTCGTCCTGCTTGAAGGGCATATAGACTGACGGATTCACCCCGACATCAAGTGCACGCAGCTTCATATTGCCGATTATGCCAATCACTTCGCGGTACCGCCCGGCTCCAGTGCCCCTGCGCCCCGGACCGGTGTATCCCACCGCGATTCGTTTCCCGATCGGGTTCTCGCCGGGCCAGTAATGGCGCGCAAAAGCTTCATTCACCACTACCACAGCCGGATCGCTTGCCCCATCGTGCTCGTTGAAGAGCCGCCCTCTTTGAAGAGGAACACCCATGGTCTTGAAAAAGTCCGGACTCGCCCAGCATCCGTCAGCCAGCGCCAGCCTGGCCGGATCGTTCGCTCGATTCTCAAATTGCACCCGCGCCACTGCTGCGCCCCGGCTGGGCAGACAATCAGCCACGGCCACATGCTGAACCCCTGGCGTTTCAGCTATGTGCCGCAGCAGCCTGTCGTAAAACACGGCGCCTTCAGCCCCGTAATAATTCGTACGCAGATAGGTGAAAAGTATGTGTTCGGGTTTGAAACCGGGATCCACATGCTCGGCCAGCCACAAGCTGCGCAACAACAGGCCTGCCGCAGCCAGCAGCACCAGGGCACATCCCATTTCTGTTACCACCAGGAGCCGGAACGCCCGCGGACGGCTCGCCATACCGCGTCCTGTTTTCAGGACCGCGCTCAAGTTAGCACCACGGAACAGGCGCGCTGGCCTCCATGCCAGCAGCAGGCTCATGGCTGAAGTGAGCAACATGGATATGACCAGCACCTTGCCGTCGATTTCCGGGTGAGCGCTCCTCGGCAGATTGCCGAAATTGAACTTTCGCACCAGTCGCAGCAGCACTGCCGCAATTCCAAGTCCCGCGGCTGTTCCCATACTGGCGAGCAGGAGATTTTCTGTAATGAACTGCCGCAATACGCGCGTCGGCCTCGCTCCCAGGCTCAGCCGCATCGCCACTTCAGCACCTCTCTGCGAGGCGCGCGCCAGCAGCAGACCCATCATGTTGACGCAGGTAATCAACAGTACCACCAGCACAGCGCCCATGGCGATTTTCAGCTGTGCGCCGGCGTCTCCCACCGCCACGTCCTTCAGTGGCGCCAGTGACACCGCGAGGTTTGCCGGCTGGCCGGGAGCCCGGCGCAGGATAGTAGACAGCTCCTGTTCCGCTTGTTCCTTCTTAACTCCTGGTCTAAGCCGTCCCAGCACTGACAAGAACTTGTTCTGTCGCCAGTGCATGAATTCGAAGTCCGGAATCAACGCCAGCCACACCTGCGTTTCAGGAACAAAGTCCGGAATGTCCGGCAATACGCCGACGATCGGCGTTGCTCCGCCGCCCAGCTTGAGCACGCGCCCGATCACATGCGGATCGCCGCCCAATTGCTCTCTCCAGAAGCGGTTCGAGACCATGATCGCGCCGCCATCAATGTGGTATTCCTGCGCCGTGAAGAGACGTCCCATCATCGGCTGAATACCGAGCAACGGAAGGAAGTCAGGACTGACTGCCGTGCACTTGACGTTACGCGGCTCGCCTTCACCGATCAGGGTCTCAGCGAAGTAGGGGAGGACGTCCGCTACCTTTTCGAAAGAGTGGTTCTGGTCATAGATATCGTTGAAATCGGGGCCTGAGAGCTTCGTCAGCACCGCTTCAGGGGCGGACTTTTCCCGCACCAAGAACAGCCGCTCCGAATTGGGATATGGCAGGGGGCGCAGCAGCACCGTTTCCAGGATCGCAAACAACGCCGCATTCACTCCAATTCCCAATGCGAGCGTGAGAATTCCGGTGACTGCGAATGCGGGGTTGCGGCGTAAAACGCGGCAGCCGTAAACCAGGTCCTGCATGAATGCCTCCACCCAGCCTCCGCCCCGAACCTCGTACCCGCGCTCATGCATCTGCGTCAGGTGCCCGAAGCGCAATACAGCTTCCCGGCGGGCTTCGTCTCGCGGCATACCCCCGCGAACGTTTTCTTCTGTGCGCTTCTCGATGTGGAAGGACAGTTCTTCGGCAATTTCATCATGCACTCTCTGCGGGTGCCACAGAGCATGCAACCGGCGTAGCAGGAATTTGAGTGACATTGCGCTGCTCCTTACGTAGCCTGCATCACCTTGTTGATCGCGAGTGAAAGGTTCGCCCACTGCGATTGTTCGGCCGCGAGCTGTTTCCGCCCGGCGCGTGTGAGTTTGTAAAACCGGGCCCGGCGGTTGTTTTCTGACACGCCCCATTCGCTGTCGATCCAGCCGCGCGCCTCGATCCGATACAGCGCCGG
>JBLMYN010000308.1:0-3169 GCA_050258305.1 Actinomycetota bacterium | reverse complement strand
TCCACTCCTATCCCGGCGCGCACATGAATGCCCTGGATTTCATCGATGCCGCGAATGTCCATCACGTACTCCGGCGTGAACAGCTTCTGCTTCATCGAGGGCAGCAGGTCCGTTCCGCCGGCAAGGATCTGCACGTGCCGGCTATGCTCCAGCATCAGGGCCACGGCTTCTTCGATGGTGCGCGGCCGGAGAAGTTTGAATCGGGGAAGACTCACAAAGCAAACCTCACCGCGGAGACGCGGAGACGCGGAGAATAAACGAGAGTTGTTTCTGTGGAGCGAAACGGCGTGACATGAATAGGAGTATCAGAGAACACAGTTCTGCTTGATCTGCGTTCATCAGCGCAGATCTGCGGCTGTTTCTGTTTTCTCCGCGTCTCCGCGCCTCCGCGGTGAAAATTCTGTTTCATTCTGCCGGGCTCCTCCTAGCCGGATCATTCTCGTGCCGCTTCGGCCCCTTGCCCTTGTACCAGGTCGAGCCGCCATGCTCGCGGAAGGTCTTCGGCATGGTGGGATCGGCGCCGCGCGTGATCTCCAGCGCTTTGGCATCCTGCTTCTTGCGACGCAACGCCGCCAGCACACGCTCGGGGGTAAACGGCGCTTCGCGCAGACGGACGCCAACGGCATCATAGATTGCGTTTGCGATGGCCGGGATCGTCGCGGCCAAGGATCCTTCGCTCGCCTCTTTCGCGCCGAACGGCCCTTCGGGATCGACCGATTCAACAATGATCGCTTCGACGTCCGGCGATTCAACCGCCGAGGGCGATTTGTACTCCAGCATGCCCGGATTCATCAGCAGGCCATCTTTCCACACCATCTCTTCCTGCAGCGCCTGGCCCAATCCCATCCACACCGAGCCAATCACCTGGCCTTCCACGGAAACCGGGTTCAATGCGCGTCCACAGTCGTGCGCCGCCCAAACCTTGTGGACCGTGACTTCGCCTGTGTCGGTGTCAACGCTCACTTCCGCTACCTGCGCGGAATACGAATACGCCGGCGACGGGCCGACGCCGGCGCCCTTGAACGATCCGCCGCGCGCTTCCTTGGGCGGAGCGTAAGAACCCGTGCCGGTCAGCGCGCCGGTAAAGTCGATGGCCGAGACCACCGCCTCTTCAAAGCTCATGTGGTCCTTGGGGCCTTCTTCTTTTCTCTTCTGCTGCAGCGACCCGCGCAGCGTCTGGCCTTCCACGCGTCCACTCACTTCCTGCACATTGCCCCGAGGCGCATCCACTTTCTCCAGCATCTTCTCCGCTTGAGCGCCATGCTCACGCGGCTCCGGCGCGCCGCGCCGCCACACGCGATCATCACGCATGATGACCTCTTCCGGCGAGCAGTTCATCTTGCGCGCCGCCGCGGCCACGATTTTTTTCTTCACGTCCTCGGCCGAACGCAGCGAAGCATTGCCGTTCATGAAGGTCACGCGGCTGGAATAAGATCCAATGTCGATGGGCGTCAGGTCAGTATCAGCAGCCACGACCTTGATTCGCGACAGCCGGATACCCAGCACCTCGGCCACAATTTGCGCCACCATGGTGTCGGATCCCTGGCCGATATCGGATGCACCGGTGTAAACGACCACGCCGCCATCGCGATCGATTTTGATATTGACCGTGGAATGCGGCATATCAGAACGGATGATGCTGTTGGCGGCGCCGCTCACGTAGTGGCTGCAGGCGATGCCCAGCCCGCGGTTCTTCGCCAGATGCCCTTTGCGCATCTTCCACCCTGAGCGCTTCACAACCTGTTCAATGCACTCAGGCAGCCCGTAACTCTGAACACGCAGGTTGTTGACTGTGATGCACGGCGGCTTGAGCAGATTGCGCTGGCGAATCTCCGCCGGATCCATCGCCAGCCGCCACGCCAGTTCGTCCAGCGCCGATTCAAACGCGAAACGAACATTCACGGTTCCATGTCCGCGCATGGCGCCGCAGGCCGGCTTGTTGGTCAGCACGCGATAGCCGTCATAACGGATATTGGGAATGTCATACAGCGCCCCCAGCAGCGCTCCGGAATAGAGAATGGTCACCACGCCGTACGAGCAGTACGCGCCGCCATCCTGAATGACCTTCGCGGCAACCGAGGTAATCCGCCCGTCTTTTTTCGCGCCAACTTTCAGGTCAACAATGGTGCGCGGCCGCCCGCGATGCGCCCAGAAAACCTCTTCCCGCGTGTATGTGATCTTGACCGGCGCCTTGGCCTTGCGCGCCGCCACGGCGGCAATGATCTCCAGCGGAATCACTTCGCTCTTCCCGCCGAAGCCTCCGCCCACCAGAGGCTTGATCACCCGGATCTGCGCCATGGGCATCTCCAGCACGATCGAGAGCTTGTGCTGGAGGTAGTACGGCACCTGGGTGGATGACCACACCGTCAGCCGTCCCGGCTGTCCGGTCAGCGAGTCAATCTCAAACGACGCCAGCGTGCAATGTGGCTCCATGGCCGCGTGCGTCACCTCGCCGGCGATGTAGCGGTGATCAACGGTCACCTCCGCCGCGGCAAACCCACGGTCGGGATCGCCGAACACATGGTGATAGTCCTTTTCAATGTTGTTGGGGCGCTGCGGGTGGATCCAGTCCTGGGTCGCTTTCATGGAATCTTCCGGATCAAACCACGCCGGCAACGGCTCGTAATCCACTTCAACAAGTTCCAGCGCCTGTTCGGCGAGGGCTTCGCTGGTCGCCACCACGCAGGCGACGTTATCGCCCACGTAGCGAACTTTCTCTACGGCCAGAGCCGTTTCATCGTGACCAACGGGAAGGATGCCGTACTTGTTGGGCGCGTCCGGACCAGTGACCACGCACACGACGCCTTCCAAAGCCTCTGCCCGCGAAGAATCGATGCTCTTGATCTTTGCGTGGGGATACGGCGAGTGCAGGATCTTGCCGTACAACATTCCCGGCGCGGACAAATCGTCCGCATACTTGCCCTGCCCCGTGGTCTTGCCCGCGGAATCGACAAGGGCGACGCGTTTACCGATAATGGAAAAATCAGGCATTTTTTTTGTAATCCCGAACGAAGTGAGGGAACCCGATTCCCTAATGAACTTTCAGTTCCTCTGAAGCCCATCCCTCAAGGAATCCCAACTCTCCGCCGGACTCCTCAGCTACGGCGCCAAACCGAATCTCGCTCCCCACCCTTTGATATGGAAGATCGAGGCTCCACGTTTTAATGCC